>JANXUL010000095.1 GCA_025356235.1 Bacteroidota bacterium | reverse complement strand
ATAGTCTTAAGAATGTTTTTTTTATCCTGGTGGCATACAAGCCACTGAATGAGATCAGGGAGTTTTACACAAATTATGGATTGGATAAATTTTCAAATGTTCGTATTGGCCGTGACCCAAAATATTTTGTGCCTTCCTTTTTCAGGGTAACATCAACCCCTTTTGTTGCTGTATATAACCGGACGGGGCTGCTAGCCAGGGTATTTGATCCCGCTACAAATACCACTATCGAGATACCGGAATTAGTGGCCATGGTAAATAAGAATTAATCCCTGTTTATCCCATTTACCACGACTGCAAACCCTACCTTTGCTGCGTTAAAAATTCCTCATTTCTAAATAGTCATTTTATGAAAGTAACCGTTGTAGGTGCTGGTGCCGTTGGTGCTACCTGTGCCGATAATATTGCCCGAGCGCAACTGGCTGATGAATTGGTTTTATTGGACATTAAAGAAGGTTTTGCAGAAGGTAAGGCACAGGATATGATGCAGACAGCTGCGCTACTGGGTTTTGATACACGCATTTCGGGAAGTACGAATGATTATGCCAAGACAGCTAATTCAGATGTGGTGGTCATCACATCCGGCCTTCCGCGTAAACCCGGTATGACCCGTGAGGAACTGATTGGCACAAATGCAGGAATTGTAAAAGGCGTTACCGAAAACATTTTAAAATATTCTCCTGATACCATCATCATCGTCATTAGTAACCCGATGGATACGATGACCTACCTGGCTCTTCAATCCACCGGTTTACCAAAGAACCGTATTATTGGAATGGGCGGCACATTGGATAGTGCCCGTTTCAAATACCAATTGAGCCAACACCTCGGTTGCAGCCCTGCCGATTTAAATGCAGTAGTGGTAGGTGGACATGGAGATACAACAATGATCCCATTGATGCGCCTGGCTACCTGGAACAGTGCACCCGTAACTAATTTCCTGAACGAGGAGCAACAAAAACAAATTGTGGCCGACACTATGGTTGGTGGTGCAACATTAACCAAATTGCTGGGCACATCAGCATGGTATGCACCGGGTGCTGCAGGAGCCGCGTTGGTAGAAAGTATAGTTCGCGACGAGAAAAAATTATTTACCTGCTGTGTTAGTTTGGATGGTGAATATGGCCAGAAAGACATCTGCTTAGGCGTTCCTGTTACAATTGGCAGAACCGGCTGGGAGAAGATTCTTGATTTTAAATTGACTGCTGATGAGCAGGTATTATTTAACAAGAGTGCAGATGCAGTAAGGAGTATGAATGATGTGTTGAAAACATTGTAATTAGGGTCTAGCCGGAGGCTGTAAAAAAAGTCATTCGCCAAGCAAACGACTTTTACCAATAATTACATCAATATGTGATTGACATGATCACTAAAAATAAAAACCCTGACGGTTAAGAAACTGTCGGGGTTTTTTATACTTTTTATCTGCCGCTCATACTTCAATTACTGCTTTTCATCTCGAATTAATAAATATCACTGTAACAATTCGAAGTCCTTTGCGTCTCATTAGCACAAAACAACAACACAATGAGACGATTTTTATTACTGATAGTTTTTGCACTCTCAATATCAACACAAAGCTTTGCACAAAAGAAGACAAACGTAACGGGTAGCGTAAAAGATAATTCAGGCAAGGCTTTGGCCTCTGCTTCCGTTTCACTTTTACAGGCTAAAGACAGCAGCCTGGTAAAAGCCGACATAAGCGGCGCAAATGGTCAATTTGATATTGCTTCTTCCAAAAGTGGCAAATTTTTATTAAGCTATACGATTGTTGGTTTCGAAAAAAAATTCTCAGAAGCTTTTGACCTGCAGGAAGGACAGACATACAATGCCGGTTCAGCAACCTTGCAACCCACTGTGAAAAAATTACAGGATGTAACCGTTACCGCCCGCAAACCTATGATTGAGATTAAGGCCGACAAAACCATTTTCAATGTAGAAAGCAGTATCAATGCAACCGGCAGCAATGCACTGGAGTTATTGCAGAAGAGCCCGGGTATACAGGTAGATAACAACGATAATATTTCCATGAAAGGGAAAACCGGTGTTAAAATATATGTAGACGGAAAGCCAACCCAGTTAAATAGTAAAGACCTTGCAGCTTACCTGAAAGGCATTAACAGCAATGATGTAGAAGCGATAGAAATGATCAGTAACCCAAGCGCGAAGTATGATGCCAGTGGCAATGCGGGTATCATTAATATCCGATTGAAAAAGAATAAGAAGTTTGGAACGAACGGAAGTATTACTACAGGATTTATACAAGGTGTAACACCAAAAGGAAATGGTTCAGTTAACCTGAATTATCGTGATAAAAAAATAAATTTGTTTAGCAATGTTGGTGGAAATATAGGCATGAATGAAAACGCACTCAGCCTGTTCAGGATACAAAAAGATTCATTGTATGATCAGCATAGCAGCAACAGGAACAATGATAAAAACCTGAATATGAAAGCGGGTGCAGATTATTTTATTAACAGTAAGCATACGATAGGTATATTGGTAACAGGCAGCTTCAGTAATACTGAATGGACAAGTAACAGCAATACCAGTATTTATTACAACCCCACACATCAGTATATAAAAAGTTTACAGGCATTCAATACCGTTCCAGGCCATCGTACCAATATGAATACAAACCTGAATTACCGGTATGCAGATACGAGTGGCAAAGAGATCAACTTTGATGCAGACTATGGTTTGTTTCGTGGAAATGGCCGCAGTTACCAGCCTAATTATTATTTAGATAACAATGGCAATCCATTATACCAGGTAGTTAACCGTAACTATACCCCAACTGATATTGATATCTACACTTCCAAAGTGGACGTTGAGCAGCCAAAGTGGAAAGGGAAGCTCGGCTATGGCGCTAAATTCTCTTACGTAAAAACCACCAATACATTTGATTTTTTTAATGATGTAAACGGCAGCCCTGTAAAACAATTAAGCCGCAGTAACAGCTTTACCTATAAAGAGAATGTGAATGCTGCCTACATAAACTATCAACGACAGTTTAACCCGAAATGGAGTTTGCAGACCGGCTTGCGGATTGAACAAACAAATAGTGAAGGTATATTAGCAAGGGCAGATGGAGTTGTACAGGCAGATAATACTGTGAAGAGGGATTATATTAACCTGTTCCCCAGTGCTGCTCTAACATGGACCGTTAACCAAAAGAATACCTTGAACTTAACCTATAGCCGCAGGATTGACAGGCCAAGCTACCAGGACCTGAATCCATTTGAAAACAAATTAGATGAGTTGACATATGAAAAAGGCAATGCTTTCTTACGTCCGCAATACACAGATAATATCGAATTATCCCATACATTTAAATACATGATCACCACTACCCTTGGTTACAGTCATGTAAAAGATTATGCAACACAAACAACAGATACTGCAAACAACGCAACGTTTGTACAGCAAAAAAACCTGGCTACTCAACAGATACTTAGTTTTAGTGTAGGATCGCCTTTACCTATTGCTAAATGGTGGAATGGTTATGCCAATATCTGGTATAATTACCAAATGTTCAGAGGGGAAATTGGTGCCAATAAGGTAAAAACAGATATTCCTATGTTCGGCGCGTATATGCAGCACAGCTTTACATTAGGCCATGAATATACAGCTGAAGTAAGTGGCTGGTTTAGCGGACCTTCTATCTGGGGTGGTACCTGGCGCACTAAATCGCAGGGGGGGGTGGATATTGGCATCCAGAAACAATTGATGCAGAAAAAAGCAACCCTTAAAATAAGTGCCACAGATATTTTCCACACCAGCCCCTGGACAGCCACCAGTGATTTTGGCGGACTGTACATTAAGGGTAGCGGAAGTTGGGAGAGCCAAACAGTACGTATGAGTTTCACCTACCGTTTTGGAAGCAACCAGGTAAAGGCAGCGCGTGATAGAAAAACAGGATTGGAGAGCGAAGCGAAGCGAATTAAATAAATTAGTTAGTGGATTTTTTATAAAGTATCAGTCGGAGGCTGGTGGATAATAGTTGCTCGGGCTCCGCCTAGTGATTATTACGAGTTGAGTGACTGGACTTACAAGTATGCTTTTACCATCGCAGAAAGCGCATCCATATCCTGCAGTTCCATACATTTAAAATGTCCTTTGGGACATTTGTTATAGCCAATTTTGCTACACGGACGGCATGCTAAATCCGTTATTTCTGAGCGTTCATTTTTGATAGGGTGGTTTCCATAATAAGGCCCCATACCAAATCCTGGCACTGTATTTCCCCAAAT
>JANXUL010000092.1 GCA_025356235.1 Bacteroidota bacterium | reverse complement strand
CGGCATGGTATTGCAGGGAAGCATTTAGTACATTGCCTAAATAGGCATCGCGGTCATAGTTTTTAGTACCTGTGCTGTCGTATGCGGCAGAGAAACCATTGGATTGTAACCTTGCATAACGGGCAGTATAGGTAAACTTATCTGCTTTGCCATAGAACTGCAGGTTGGTTTTAAGCGTGCCAAAGCTGCTGGCAGCTACGGTAGCTTTTATATTTACCGGCTTGGTAATATTTTCTTTTGTGGTAATGATATTGATTACGCCGGCAATGGCATCACTTCCATATAGGGTTGATTGTGCACCTTTACAAATTTCAATCTTTTCTACATCGTTAATAGAAAAAAAATTCAGATCAAAATCATTGTTGATCTGTGATGGGTCATTTACCGGGATGCCGTCCATCAGTATCAAAGTGCGGCCCGATCCGCCACCCCGCATGAATACTGTTTGAACACTACCTGCATTACTAAGGGCACCATTAATGGTAATGCCTGCCTGTTCATTCAGTAACTGTGCTACTGTTTTGCCGGTGCTTTTTTCAATCTGTGCTTTGGTAATTACGGTAATAACCTTACCGGTAGTACTTTGTTTCTGTTCTGTTTTGTTGGCGGTAACCACCACTTCATCCAATATGCCTGTTTGGATAGTGTCTTTTTGTGCAAGGGCACTGCCTGTTATCAGCAATGCTGCGAGGAGCGTTAATGTTTTGCTCATTGTTTTGTTTTTTTTAAATGGAACAATGAGCTTTCAGGAAAATAAAAAAACGGAGAAATATAAATTGCCGCTGCAGCAGCAGTTTAAATTCCATGCTTTTCACCCGAAAGCCGTGAATAATCAGTTTGTATGTGGCAGGTCTTCTGGCTTGCTCTCTGTTGAATACCTTCCCATCCCTTTATGGAACAGTGGTTTGAAGATTCAACAGGCATATCGTGAATGGTGAGACGTGAAGTGTGAGATTATTTTCACTACTTACGACTAACGATTTACGAAAAGAGCTTACAGCTACGGGGATAGCGCCGGAATCGCACCGAACTTCCCTTTTAATCCCGCTTTAGGCAGGAACCAAATACTGTGCAAATGTAATTGCGAAGGCAATAAGCCAATGTTTTATTATCGGCAAGTTGTACACGGATGGTTGAAAACTTCTGGATCGTGATTCGATAGTTGGCGGTGAAGACATGGTGAATAAAAAATACTCATCTCTCACGATTCACTACTCACCTTCCCCATTTCCCATAAGTTTCCTACATTTAAACCCTTACGCTATCGCTATGCAGGGAAAACAAAAATTAAATTTATTCAGCTTTACCATGATCGTGGTGGGATTGGTGATTGGTATGGGTATTTTTCGAACAGCAGCTACCAGTGCCAAAGATGCCATAGAACCATCCGTGTATTTTACTGCATGGTTACTAGGTGGTTTTTTTGCCTTATGTGGTGCACTTACCTATGCTGAAATCGGTAGCCGTTACCCGGTTACAGGAGGGTATTACAAAATTTTTTCGTATGCGTATCACCCAAGTATTGCTTTCGCCATTAACTGTATCATACTGATCAGCAATGCCGCCAGTTTAAGTGGCGTTGCGCTGATTGGCAGCGGGTATATCACCAAATTATTTCCACAATTCGGATGGACGGATATTGATAAAGCATTAATCAGTTGCGGGGCCATTGTTATTTTTTATCTGATCAATTTAAGGGGTCTGCGTATGAGTTCCCGGGCGCAGAATATTTTAATGCTCATCAAGATCAGTATGATCGTGGTATTGATACTGGCACTCTTTTTCCCACACCATGAGGTTGCACAGGCAGCTGCTGTTGTTACTGCCCCTGCGGCACCATCTATGAGCTGGATACAAAGTTTAGGCATCAGTCTGATCGCTGTTTCTTTTACGTATGGCGGCTACCAGCAGACAATCAATTTTGGGAATGAAGTAGATAAGCCGGCTAAAAATATTCCACGTGGTATTTTTATCGGTATTGCTATCATCATTGGTTTATACTTGTTGGTAAACCTAAGCTATTATAGTATTGTAGGATTTGATAACATGAAAGGTGAGAAAGAAATCGCGTATGTAGTCATCAATAAAACCTTCGGTAAGAATGGTGCGGATATATTTTCTTTCTTTTTATTTTTTGGGGTACTGGCGTATGTAAATGCTTTATTAATGAGTAACCCAAGGGTTATGTATGCCATGAGCGGGGAAGGGGTGCTGCCCAGAGCTTTCTCCAAACAAAACCCGAAAAATGAAGTGCTCACAGTTTCCTTAACAGTGTTCGCAGCCATGTGCATCATCATACTTTTCTTCGCGCAGACTTTTGAAAAAATACTCAACTTCACCATTTTTTTAGATTGCTTCGGAATGGTTGCCTCGAGTGCCACGATTTTTGTATTACGCAAACGCACAAAACATTTAGATAATACGGGTATTTATAAAATGAAATTATATCCATTGTTGCCGCTCATTTTTATGGGGGCTTATATTTTTGTTGGGGTAAGTATTGCCATCCAAACGCCGGATACAGCATTGGTAGGACTGGCAGTTTTGGCTGCATTTATGGTGATCTATTTTGTGGCGAAGCAAATCAATAAACAAAACCCTCCGCACGCAACCGAAGGGGAGATACCATAAGATTGACCTGAAAACGGCATAAACCGCTTACCGATTACTCCTCTGTATGTGGCTTTAACTGCCATAGATCGCCTTTTATATCATTTTTTTAACGGTTTGCTCCCATTCCTTTCCGCCTGTCTAAAATTTAGGGAAGTGGGAAGGAAACCGTTATTTTTGTTATATATGAAGAAGCTTCTAACCCTTCTATGTTCTACCATACTGCTGCATTCTTACGCACAAAGAGCATCCGATAACTGGGATCTGCGCCATTGTATTGAGCATGCCATACAGTTTAATATCTCCATTCAGCAGGCCGATGTGCAGGCAAGAATAGCTGCCTTACAGGCAAAGCAGGCAAGGTATAATGTATACCCCAGTGTGTCGGGAAGCACTTCAACCGGTGTGCGTTTTGGGCGTTCTATTGATCCCACCACCAATACATTTTCTACCTCGCAGTTCCTTTACCAGAACTTTGGTATCAATGGCGGTGTGCAGTTATATAATAACGGTCGTTTAAAGTACAGTAAGGAATACGCAGAATTTAATGCCAAAGCGGCATTGGCTGATGTTGAGAAAGCAAAAAGTGATATTTCATTCAATGTAGCCACTTATTATTTACAGGTATTGGCGGCAAAAGAACAGATAGCTATTGCCGATGTGCAGATAGCACAAACGCAGAATCAGTTTGATATTACTAAAAAAAGGGTAGATGCAGGCGTATTGCCAGAACTGAACCTGTCTGAAGTAGAATCACAACTGGCAACGGATAGCAGTAACTATTATACCGCAAAAGGTAATTACGAACAAAACCTGCTTGCATTACGCGCATTGCTGAACCTGAATACCGATGTACTTTTTGGGATAGAAACACCCCTGGTTGACCAGATACCTATCGAATCTTTCACAGAACTCCAACCGGAATTAGTTTACCAAATGGCCCTGGCAAATCAACCTTTACAGAAAGCAAATGAATTCAGAATCAAAGCTTCCCAAAAAAATCTCCTGGTCTCAAAAGCACTGATGTATCCTACCATTACACTGGGCGGGAACCTTTCTACTAACTTTTCCAATTCATTTAAAACAACCTCCGGGGTCAGTTTCCTGGGTTATTCGCCGGTTACAGGGGCCGAGCCTATCATCACACTTAATAATGTGAATTATTACGTACAGAGTCCCATATACAAGCTAACACAAACTACCCGCGGTTTTGGCCAGTTATGGGACGGATGGAGCAATCAATTAAATAATAATTTCGGACAAAACGTTGGCCTCAGCGTAAGTATACCCATTTTTAGCAATGGCCAGGGGCGGATCGGGTACCAGCAATCCAAATTAAACCTCAAATCTGCAGAATTGCAGAAAACACAAAGCGATCAAACACTGCATCAGAATATTTATACGGCCTATACCAATGCCATAACTGCCCTGCAAAAATTCAATGCCGGTAAGAAAACAGTGGAAAGCTCACAAAAAGCGTATGATTTTGGCAGCAAACGTTATGAAGCAGGATTGCTGAGTTCGCTCGATCTGATTACACTTCAGAATAACCTGTTACGGTCAAAAGTGCAGCAACTGAGTAACCAATACGACTATGTATTTAAGATGAAACTGCTTGAATTTTATAAAGGCAAAGGCCTGAAATTATAAATTATAAAATTCTGGGTTAATAAAACGAGCTAACCGCATAAAAGAAAATCCGTTATATGAATAAGAAATTGCTCTGGATCATCATTGCATTAGTCGTGATTATTGCTGTTGTCATCGGCCTGAAAAAAGCGGGTGTGATTGGGAAAGAAGAAGGTATAAAAGTATCTTCTGAAAAAATTACCCAAAGAACAGTTATAGAAACGGTGAATGCAAGCGGTAAAGTGTATCCCGAAATAGAAGTGAAAGTAAGCCCGGATATCAGCGGCGAAATAGTGCAACTGAACGTAAGCGAAGGCGATAGCGTTAGAAAAGGCCAGATATTGGCAAGGATTTATGCAGATATCTATTTAACACAGCGCGACCAGGTAGTGGCCGGTGTAAACCAGAGTAAAGCACAATTGTCTAATTCTACTGCCAGCCTGGTAGGGTTAAAAGCTATGCTGGATAATGCGAAGGTTATCTACGACCGTCAAAAAAAATTATTGGCAGATAAAGTGATCTCACGTTCAGAATTTGAGCAGGCAGAGCAAAATTACCGTACTGCTGAAGCTTCCTACACTGCTGCGAGGGAAGGATTGAAAAGCGGTGAAGCCTCTATTCAAAATGCACAGGCACAATTATCAAAAGCAGACAAAGATCTCTCCCGTACAGTGATCACATCCCCTATGGATGGTATGATCAGTTTGATGAATGTTAAAAAAGGTGAGAGGGTGGCAGGTAACAGTTTTAATGTAGGTACTGAAATGATGCGCGTGGCAGACATGCGCAGTATTGAAGTAAGGGTTGATGTAGGTGAGAACGATATACCAAAAGTAAAATTAGGCGATACCGCTGTAGTAGAAGTAGATGCTTATACCAATAGAAAATTTAAAGGATTGGTATATAAGATTGCCAATCCCAATACCGGCGCAAATACCTCTTCTTCCAGTGCAGAAGTAACTAATTATAAAGTACATATCCGTTTACTACCTTCCAGTTACGCCGACCTGCTTTCAGCAAATAAAGGGTTCCCTTTCCGCCCGGGAATGAGTGCCAGTGCTGATATCCAAACAAAAACAAAACAGAATGTATTATCTGTAGCATTGAATGCCGTTACTACCCGTGATAAGAAAAACGATAAGGCTCCAGGAGATAAGAAAGATGATAAAAAACCGGAACAAACCACTGTAAAATCTACTTCTGCGGATGATGATATTGAAGAAGTGGTATTTGTTTTGCAGAAAGATAACACCGTTAAAAAAGTGAAAGTGAAAACAGGTATCCAGGACCTTAACTATATTGAAATACTCGAAGGCTTAAAACAAGGTGATGAAGTGATTACCGGCCCTTATTCCATCGTAAGTAAAACTTTGAAAGATGGCAATCTGGTTACCATTGTTGCAAAAGACAAACTGTTCGATGATAAGAAAAAAGATTAATTCCTATGAGGCTGTATCCGGCAGGCGGCAGGTGTAACTTGCTGCCTGTTTTTTTAAAGGAAGGCCGTTTCGTATGTTTGTATAAATCATCAAACGACCTGCCATGCAGTTTGGAATCATCGGAAGCGGAAGTTGGGCCACAGCACTGGCTAAGATCCTCACAGATAACGGTAATACCATTCATTGGTGGGTACGTAACAGCGATACCATCAGGTATATGGAAAAACGCAGGCATAACCCCCATTATTTAAGTGCCGTTTATTTTAACCCATTGCAGCTTCGATTAAGCGATGATATACAAAAAGTAGTATCGCAGTCCGAGGCACTTGTAATAGCCGTACCCTCGGCCTATGTTGAAAATGCAATACAGCAATTACCGGCTGGTGCATTAAAAGGAAAAAAAATCATCTCTGCGGTAAAAGGTATCCTGCCCGGCGAAAACCAATTGCTTAACGATTACCTGGCCATGCATTTTCAGGTAGCATTGTCCGATTACTTTGCGGTACTTGGCCCCTGCCATGCAGAAGAAGTGGCATCCGAAAAATTATCTTACCTCACTTTCTCAGGCATGGATGAAGCCATAACAGCCACAATCGCTTCTCATTTTAAAACAGAATACCTGAATACGATGGTGAACAATGATATATGGGGTGTTCAATACGCAGCAGTACTAAAAAATATTTATGCCCTCGGTGCCGGTATTGCACACGGATTGGAATACGGCGACAATTTTTTGAGCGTTTACATAGCCAATGCTGCCAATGAGATGGTAGGCTTTTTGCGTAAAGTGAGCGATGCCCAGCATGCTTCTGTTAACTATGCCGCATCGGTGTAC
The DNA here is from genome assembly GCA_025356235.1 of Bacteroidota bacterium. Lineage (GTDB taxonomy): Bacteria > Bacteroidota > Bacteroidia > Chitinophagales > Chitinophagaceae > Sediminibacterium. Next base: position 32,576 of record JANXUL010000092.1, on the reverse strand, counting down.
CTGGGTGATCTTCTGGTTACGTGTTACTCGCTTTACAGCCGCAACCGGACTTTCGGAAATATGATAGGTAAGGGTTACTCAGTAAAATCGGCAGAACTCGAATTAAATATGGTGGCGGAAGGATATAATGCAAGTAAGTGTATCCATAAAACCAATGAACAGGCAAAAGCTTCGATGCCGATTGCTGCAACCATTTTCGAAATACTTTGGGAGCACCTCCCCGCAGCCGAAGGATTTAAGAAAATAGAAGGGTTTTTAGAATAGAAAAGTGGTAACTTTAAGTATGCCTTTTTCATTCACCATATTAAGCCCCGGCACCATGCTTATAATGATTACCGCGATAATTGCCGTAACGGTTTTACGCAGGTTTTTCAGGCACCGCAACAGCCATTAGAAAACCTGGTCATTCCGCTTTGGCTTTAATACCTTAATTGTGTCTTTAATCACGATTAACATACATACTAAACATCTTTTTCAACACAGAAACGCAAATTAAAATCAATGTGGATTTATGTGTCTTTTGCGAAAGTTTTTTTATTGATCCGTAAATAAATCCGCCGCAATCCCATCTGCTAAAAATTTACCTTCAGCACTCAATTGTAAAATATCTTTTACCAAAACAAGGTGTCCCCGTAAAATATGTTTTTGTGCAGTGTTGATGAGTTTTGCTTGTTTCTCATTTCCCCAGTTTTCTGTCACACGTTTCATAGATATGCCCTCAATGGTTCGCAGGCTGGTCATAATATATTCATTCAACTGTTGGGCTGCGGTTAATACTTCTGCTTCAAAAGGAACAATACCTTTTTCCAGGCTTTTTAAATACAAGGCATTATTGGCTATATTCCATTGTCTGCCTGCACCATTGAATGAATGTGCCGATGGCCCGAGCCCCAGGTAAGGCTTGCCCTGCCAGTAACTGCTGTTATGCCTGCTGCGAAACCCCGCCAGCGCAAAATTCGAAATTTCATAATGTTCAAAACCTGCATCCGATAACCATTGTGTTAGCAATAAAAAATGTCTTGCCTGTTTATCAGCATCCACATTTTCTGATGGATGTGTAGCGATCATTTTTGCCAATGCCGTTTTAGGCTCTACCGTTAATGCATAACAGGATAGGTGTGGTATGTGTAAAGCAAGTGCAGTAGCAACATTCAGTTTCCATTTCTCATCTGTTAAATGCGGCGTTCCGTAAATAAGGTCAATGGTAATGTTAGTAAACCCTTTCTTTTGTGCCAGTTCAATACATGCCATTGCCTGTGCTGCATTGTGAGCCCTGTTCATCCACCGCAGATCTTCCTCAAAAAAAGACTGGATACCAATGCTCAGGCGGTTAATGCCAGCGTCTTTCCATCCTATCAATTTGTCTTCTGTAATATCATCAGGGTTGGCTTCTAAACTGATTTCTGCATCTTCTGCCACTTCAAATAATTCTCGTAAACGCTCAATCGTACTTTTTACTTCATGCTTTGTCAGTAGAGAAGGTGTTCCACCGCCAAAATAAATAGTGTCTACTTTTTCTGTCAGATAAGATTGACGGATGGTTGCTTCATTGCCAATCGCTTTCACCATCTCAGGCATTTGTTGCTGTGAAGTGGAGAAATGGAAATTACAGTAATGGCAGGCTTTTTTACAGAAAGGGATATGAATATAGATGCCTGCCATGAATCGTTGTGGTTAGGAAAGTGCAGCAAAAGTAACCGTCTTTATGGAACGGCAGACGGCAGCTTCTTTAAGAACACGAACGATTAATCACGTTACTTCAATATTTTTGCCATAAATCACCGGCTTGAAAAATCTTATCCTGATACTTTTCATCATAGGTTGCTCTTTTAACTGTTTTGGCCAGTCCGACTCAGTTAATAAAGCCGAGTCTGCGCGTGTCAGGCAAATTAGTCCACCTGTTATCCATACTCAGCCGGTAAAAAGAAGGGTGGTGGATAGTGCTGTGCTAAAAACTCCCGATTACTCATCGCATACGTACAGCCTGCGGCAGGCCAAAATTTTGCGGGACAGCCTTTTGGCCGATTCATTAAAAAAGGCATCCCTGCGTGCAGTGGCTTTACCGGTTTACGATACCACTACTTATCAAAAATACCAGACGCACCCTTACCTTCCCTTAAATGCAAAGCCGGTTTTTATGGTCATTGATTATCGCAGGCAGGAATCAAAAGATGACCTCTTCTATTTGATGGCCGGGGTTATTTCCTTCCTGGCATTTATCCGGGCTTTGTTTTCAAAATATTTCAGAAACCTTTTTTTATTGTTTTTCCAAACCTCACTCCGCCAAAAACAAACCCGCGAACAGCTATTGCAGGATAACCTGGCTTCCCTGTTCATTAACCTGCTTTTTTTTATCAGTGCCGGCTTATATATCAGCTTATTGATAAAATATTATAACTGGACACAGGTATCGTTTTGGTGGCTAAGCCTGTTTAGTGCCGTTCTTTTGATATTTGTGTACCTGGGCAAATACCTTTTCCTGCTTTTTGCTGGTTGGGTATTTAATACAAAGGAAGCGGCAGGATCTTATATATTCCTGGTTTTTATGGTCAATAAGGTAATGGGTGTTCTGCTTATCCCGTTCCTACTAATCCTGTCTTTTGCTCAACCTGAAGTGGTAAATGTGGGCGTTACCGTTTCCTTTGGCCTGATAGGTATCCTCTATGTATATCGCTACCTGGTTTCCTTTGGGGCTATTCGGAATAAATTGAAAGTGAACCCCTTACATTTTTTTATATACCTTTGCGCTGTCGAAGTACTTCCTCTTTCATTGATTTATAAAGGATTGATCAATTATATTGCGGGAAGTTTTTAATTTTGCACAATCTTAGATTAGAAGCATGTTAAAAAACGGGTCAAAAAATTCAGTTACTGCCAAAGCAGCCAAAAGAATTCTAATTTCCCAACCCAGGCCGGAGAGTGATAAATCGCCCTATTTTGATTTGGAAAGGAAATACAATGTAGAATTGTTCTTCCACCCGTTCATTCAGCTAGAGGGTATCGCGGCGAGGGATTTCCGTAAGCAAAAGATTGATATCATGTACTATTCGGCGGTAATGTTTACCAGCCGGAATGCCATTGACCATTTCTTCCGCATGTGCGAGGAAATGAAAGTGACCATCGGGCAGGATACCAAGTATTTCTGCATTACCGAAGCAGTGGCCCTCTATCTTCAGAAATTCATTCTTTACCGCAAACGCAAAGTGTTTTATGGTGCCGATGGTACCAATAAAAGCATGTTTGATGTGATCAATAAACACAAAGAGAACGAGAAGTTCCTATATGTGTGCAGCGAAAACCAGCAGGATAATGAGATCGTTAACTGGCTTAAAACCAATAAATGTGAGTACCAGCTTGGGTTTATGTACAGAACCATCAGTAGCGATATCAAAGAAGTACTCAACAAAAAAGACTTTGATGTGATATGTTTTTTTACCCCCAGCGGCGTAAAAAGCCTTTACGATAATTTTCCCGGATTTAAACAGAACGGTACCGTTATCGGTGCTTTTGGCAACAATACTTCAAAAGCGGTGGAAGATGCGGGTATGAAATTAGAGATCAAAGTACCTTCACCCCAAAAACCGAGTATGGTATCGGCGTTGGACCAGTTTTTATTAAGCGCTGCAAACGTAAAAAAGTAAAATCCAGGCCTCCCAAAATATTCTGAGCCCCTTACATGAGGGGCTTTTTATTTACAGCTAACTTGCACCATTGGTTGTTTCCCCACAAATAATATTTCATACCGCTGCTATTGATTGCCTCACCAATAGCCATTAATATTTTTATGCAACACCCATATACCAACCAGCTTATCCACGAATCAAGCCCTTATCTTCTGCAACATGCCCATAACCCTGTAAACTGGTATCCATGGGATGAAGAAGCTTTGCAAAAAGCTAAAGAAGAAGACAAACCCATCCTGGTAAGTATTGGCTATGCTGCCTGCCACTGGTGCCATGTAATGGAACGAGAAAGTTTTGAAGATGAAGCTACCGCGTCCTTAATGAACGAATATTTCATCAATATAAAAATAGACAGGGAAGAAAGGCCCGACCTTGACCATATTTATATGGATGCCGTGCAGGCCATGACAGGAAGCGGAGGGTGGCCGCTGAATGTTTTTCTAACGCCAGAAACAAAACCTTTTTTTGGCGGCACCTATTTCCCACCCGAAAGGGCCTTTAACCGCTCAAGTTGGAAAGAAGTTTTATTAGGAGTGTATAAGGGTTACCGGGAGAAAAAAGAAGAAATTTTGTCTCAGGCTGAGAACCTTACTCAGCACCTGCTTACATCCAATGCCTTCGGTTTGCAGTCACCAGGATCAACTGGTAATGAAGTTTTCTTCTCCGATGATCAGTTGGCAACCATTGCCGCAAACCTTCTCAATAACGCAGATACCACATTGGGTGGCTTTGGAAAGGCCCCAAAATTTCCACAAAGCTTTTCTATCCAGTACCTGTTAAGGCATTATCATTTTACGAAAGATGAAACGGCGCTTACACAGGCATTATTGAGTTTAGATAAGATGATTGAAGGCGGTATTTATGACCAGCTCGGAGGCGGCTTTGCCCGTTACAGCACCGATAACGAGTGGCTGGCCCCTCATTTCGAGAAAATGTTATATGATAACGCCCTGTTGGTAAGCGTTATGGCCGAAGCCTACCAGCTAACCGCCAAACCGCAATATGCACGGGCCATCCGCCAAACCATTGCCTTTATTGAGCGTGAAATGATGAGCGAAGATAATGGTTTCTTCAGCGCACTGGATGCCGATAGTGAAGGGATTGAAGGCAAATTTTATACCTGGCAAAAACAAGAAATAATGGAGGTATTAGGTGCGGATGCTGCTCTTTTTGCTGCCTTTTACGATGTATCAGATGAGGGTAATTGGGAACATACCAATATCCTCCGCATACAGCAACCACTGACAGCATTTGCTCAGGAAAAAGGTATTCCTGTATCGGAACTGGAAGAAATACTTCTTATATCAGCTCAAAAATTACTTGACCGGCGGGCTAAAAGAATCAGGCCCTTACTGGATGATAAGATATTATTAGGCTGGAACGCATTGATGAATACCGCTTACGCCAAAGCCTATGCCGCCTTTGGGGATACAGCTTACCGGGAAAAAGCCGTTCAGAATATGCAGTTCCTGGAAGCAAAGTTCATGGGTACAGCCGGCCATTGGTTTCATACGTATAAAAACAACCAGGCCAGGATACCTGCTTTTTTAGATGATTATGCCTACCTGGTTCAGGCGTACATACATCTTCAGGAAATAACCGGAACCGGCGATTACCTGCTTAAAGCAAAGGCATTGACAGAATGGGTTATTGAAAATTTTGTGGAGGTGGATACGGGGTTCTTTTTTTATACCCACCAACAGCAAACAGATGTGATCGTTCGCAAAAAAGAAGTTTATGATGGCGCCGTACCCAGCGGGAATGCAGTAATGGTGCATAATTTACTATATCTCTCCATTGTTTTTGATCAGAGACAATGGGCTGAACATTGCCGCGATTTACTGGGTTCGTTAGGCAAGGCAATTGTAAAACATCCCGGTTCTTTCGGGTTATGGGCTATGGCCTTACAATCGGTAACTAAGGGCATGTTGGAAATTGCCATTACCGGGCAGCGGGCCAGGGATTTCCTGTGTCCTGTATTGCATAGGTATATACCCAATAAGATTATTCAGGCAGAGGAAACTAATTCTCATTTTTTCCCGTTATTAGCTGGAAAGAATATACCTGATGGAGGTGCAACAGCATTCTATTTATGTAAGAATTATGCCTGTTTAGCCCCATTTTTATCGGTAGAAACGCTTTTAGCAAATGTGTAACAAACTATAAACTAATTTGCCTTTTATGACCGTGGCCTCAAGCCCCATTTCTAATAGGATTATTTGTAGTAAACCGACCTTAATTTTGTAGTATCGACATTATCTTTACCCAACGCATTAAATTTATTGTAACAAAAATGCAAAATCGGCATAACTGCCGATGGAAAACTTATATTTGTCACTGTCATAAATCAGTTTCTTACATGAAAGGTTATAGAACTACCATAACTGTTGTTATTATGTCATTAACCTTGGCATCCTGCTTTTTTAAGAAAGGTGGCAAAGCCAAGGGACTTCCGGATGATGGCCAATTACATGGAGTAGCACCAACTGCCAGGCAGAGCATGAATCCGCCGCGTAATATGGTGTATATCCCGCCAGGAACTTTTCATATGGGTCCTAGTGATGAGGATATAAGCTATAACTACACTACACGTAACCGCCAGGTATCTATTCCCGGATTCTGGATGGACGCTACAGAGATCACCAATGACGATTACCGCCAGTTTGTAACCTGGGTGAGGGATTCTCTTGCATTTAAAATACTTTTCGGACAGGGCATCAATAAACAGGATGATACGATGGCAGTTGACTGGAAAAAAGTGGCTACCATTAAATATGACCGAAGTACGATTGAAAAAATGAATGAGCTAAACCTGGCACCTGATAATAGGTTATATGGAAGGCCCGAGATTGATCCTGCGAAAATCAAATACCGTATTGAATATTTCGACCTCACAGCTGCTGCCAAGAGAGAAAATGCCAACCTGCCCAAAAATAATTTTATCAGACGTGGCGACGAACCAATCTATCCGGATACTTTGGTATGGATAAGGGATTTCTCGTATTCTTATAATGAGCCGATGACCAAAAGATATTTTTCCCATCCATCATTCGGAAAGTATCCTGTGGTAGGTGTAACCTGGAAACAGGCAGTGGCTTTCTGCCATTGGAGAACACATCTCCAGAATGCATACCTCGAAAAAAAGAAAATGGCGGTTGATGGGGATTATCGCTTACCCAGTGAAGCTGAATGGGAATATGCCGCTCGTGGTGGACTAACCAATTCGATGTTCCCCTGGGGAAGCCCTTTCCTGAGAAATAAAAAAGGTTGCTTATTAGCGAACTTCAAACCCGGCCGTGGTAACTATGCCGAAGATGGCGGGTTTTATACAGTACCCGCCAACGCTTATTGGCCCAACCAGTATGGCTTATTTAATATGGCAGGTAATGTTGCAGAGTGGACGGGTTCGTATTTTTACGAAGGTGCTTACAACTTTATGGCTGATATGAGTCCTGATGTAAGGTATGAAGCCAAAGATTCCGACAAACCGCGTGAGAAACGTAAAGTGGTGCGTGGAGGCAGTTGGAAAGACGTTGCTTATTTCCTGCAGGTAAGTACAAGGAATTATGAGTACCAGGACACGGCTAAATCATATATTGGTTTCCGTTGTGTGATTGACTTAGCTCCTAAAATGAAAAAATAATCAATCGGCCCTAACCTTTATTTCATTTATCTTATTGAGTAAAACATTCGTTGGCCTGCTGTGGTGGATCAACGTACGAGTGTAATTTTTAAAAAATTAAAAAACAGAAAAATGGCAGCTGCAATTCCTCCTAAAATTTCTAAATGGTTTGATGTATTCGTATCTATTGCTGCTGCAGTAGTTATCTACGGTGCTTTGCAAAAACTGTTGCACTCTGATATTGCAGACTTTATGCTGAAAGTGGGCTTAACGGTAGAAGCTATCATCTTTCTGGGCTATGGTCTTTTATACCTGATTTACCCCGCCATTGATGACCATGAAGTGCATATAAAAGGCAAAGAAAAAGGGAATACTGCTTTAAATACATTGGATAGTATGTTTGAAAATGCCAATATTAATCCCGACAGCCTTGGCAAGCTGAGTGCCAGTTTCCAAAAATTAAATACAACCGTTGCGCAGATATCAGATATCAGCGAAGTAGCAAAATCTACCAATGAATTTTCTGCTAAAGCAAGAGAAGCAACTATTGCACTTTCCGGTATTAAAGATGCAGCCGATACCGCAAGCCATTCATTGGCAGGTTTCCATGGTGCTTCGGATAGTTCTAAACAGTTTCATGTGCAGATGCAGTCGCTCAATAAAAATTTAGCGTCTTTAAATACTATTTACGAACTGGAATTACAGGAAGGCAATAACCACCTGAAAGCATTAAACCAGTTCTACGGTAAACTATCACAGGCTTCCAGTGCCATGGCCAGCAGTGCGGATGATGCTGTAAAAGCAAAAGAACAGATTGCTGCATTGGCTAACAACTTGGGTAAGTTAAACCAACTATACGGTAATATGCTTACTGCTATGCAGGGAAGATAATAACCGTGACTTGATCCAGGCAAAGAAAACCCATTTTGTAAAAAAGAATGTTTTAAAAATATAAGCGAGAATGTCACTACCTAAGGAGCCGCGGCAAAAGATGATCAACATCATGTACCTAGTGCTTACCGCACTGCTGGCACTGAATGTATCTGCCGAAATATTGAACGCCTTCAAAACAGTTGACCGTAGTTTGATGACTGCCAGCGGTATTGCCGAACAAAAGAACGTAGATATATTCAAATCGTTCCAGCGAAAAATAGAAGATCCCAAAACAAAAGAGAAAGCGGAAATATGGATGCCCAAGGCTCTGGAAGCAAAAAAACTGGCTGATGAAGTTTATAATTATATAGAAACCCTGAAAGCAGAACTGAAAAAAGAGTCGGATGTAAAGATAAAAGACGGTAAAGAGGAATATAAGGAAGATGATCTGGAAGCGTCTACCCGCTTATTTATATCCAAACCACCGGAAGGAAAAGCAAGGGGAAAAGAATTGTTTGAGAAACTGAGTACGTTTAAGCAAAAATTATTAGCTATTGATCCAGCTATTAAAACAGAAGTAGGCCCTACCCTGCCACTGGATCTTTCCATACCCAAAAGCAACAACCAGGCAACCAATACAGAGTGGGCTTATGGTTATTTTCACATGACACCTACTGTTGCGAGTATTACCATATTAAGTAAGTTTCAGAATGATATTAAAAACAGTGAAGCACAAGTAGTTGAATTTTGCCATAAGGAAATTGGCGAAGTAGAGATTATTTACGATGAATTTCAGGCGTTTGCCGGAACCAACTCACAATACCTGATGCCGGGTGAAGAGCTTATAATCACTGCCGGTGTAGGTGCTTTTAGTAAAGCAGCCAAACCAAACATCACAATAGATGGCGCAAATGTTGCGCTTAAACCGGATGGTTCCGCTGAATACAAAACCACCGTTAGTAATTCAGGATCGAATACCAAAAAAGTACGTATCTCATTCTTGAAACCTGATGGCACCACTGCCACAGTTGAAAAAGAAGTAAAATATACAGTAGGGGTACCATCAGGTTTAGTGGTATCAACCGATAAAACAAGGGTTTTCTACATGGGATTGGATAACCCTTTAAATATAACCGGCGGTGGAGGAGGAGGAGATGAAAAAGTAAATGTAACCGTAGATGCACCTGATACAAAAACCACAAAAGTGGGCCCTGGACAATACCTGGTACGTCCCGAAAAATTAGGATCTGCCGTTGTAACAGCATCTGATGGAAAACATACCCAAAAGATCACCATACCTATTAAAAGAGTCCCCGATCCATTAGCTACCGTTGGTGGCAAAGCTGGTGGAGGTAACATGGCCGCAAACGTATTCAGGGTACAGAAAGGCGTAGCCGCAGAATTAAGGGACTTTGTATTTGAAGGGGTTAAATACGATGTGATTTCCTTTACGATAGTTTGTACAGGTAAGGGCTTTGAAGAAAGTGGTTTTGGTTATGTAGAAGTAACCGGTCCTTATTTCAATGCGGAAGCCCAGGCTTTGATAAAAAGGTTGCAGTCAGGTTCTACTGTTATCATTGATGAAATAAAAGTGAATGGTCCCGGTGGTACCAGGAAATTAGATCAAAATATTTCGTTTACTCTTCAATAAATGTGTGTATGAAAAAGTTTTTTTTAGGCGGATTATTGCTTGTGCTTTCAGGTTCTGTAATGAACCTTTCTGCACAAAATTCGGGATATGGCAGAAACAAAGTTCAGCCAACAGGGAAGGATACAACTAAGGCTAAGCCTACAACAACCGGTGCAGGTGCGGTTAAAACAAACAAGCCCCCTGCCGGAAATGCAACAACTCCTTCCACTTCAGGTGCGACAACCTTACGATTTGATACCATCACACCCGGCGGCTTTGATGCCAAGCCAGAGATTGCCCTGCGCAATAACTATGCGGTAGACAGGAGCCAGGTAAAAGACAGGAAACCGCTTGAATATGAAAACCTGCGTGATGATGATAATGTATGGAGCGAATTTATCTGGAGAGAAATTGATGCTAGGGAAAAAGTAAACCAATCATTCATGTACCCCGGTAAGGATGATAATGGCGATCAGCGTTTCTTTTCAATTATGCTGAACGCAATTAAGAACGACAGCGTAACCGCTTTTTCATCTGATAATGACAGGTTTACTATTCCATTAACGAACGACCAGGTATTTAATCAAACAGCCGGTGCTATGGATACAGTTGATGTGCCGGATCCAGTTACCGGTACGGTTGAACGTGTGATTACCAAGAAACCTAAATTCAGTCCTGATTCAGTCTATACGTTCCGGATAAAAGAACAGCTGATTTTTGACAAAGAAGCCAGCCGGTTATTTACCCGGATTATCGGAATTGCACCCATAGCCAAACAGGTAGTTGGGGGTAAATCACAACCCCGTTTACTCTTCTGGATCTATTACCCCGACCTTCGTAAAACACTGGCAAAAGTTGATGTATATAATCCTAAAAACTTTGCCAGCCGTATGACCTGGGAAGAATTATTCGAAAGCAGGTTCTTTAGCAGTTATATTATTAAGTCAAGTGCCAATAATCCGGGCGACCGCTATCTGAATGCCATGATTAAAGATCCATTGTTCCGTTTACTTGAGGGGGATAATATCAAACAAAGAATATTTAACTATGAGCAGGATCTCTGGCAATATTAAAATATTACTTAAAGTGTTTATTAAAAGAGGCTTAAATAGCCTCTTTTTCTATGATTGTACTACAAGCTGTAACATTTATTTGGAGGTTTAATTGGTAGTTTCATTACAATACTTATCTTCGTTACGGTTTTTCATAGGATATTGGATTTTAAAACGGGGCTGGATTTTCATCCTGGCCCCTTTTTTATTTTTCCACCCGACTAAAATAATTCCGCAGCAATTTAGCCTTCGATTTCCCAACTAAGACTGCCAGTTCTTCCTCCATTTTTTCTTTTACCTTTTTAACCGATTTGTATTCTTTTAATAATTGCTGCACGGTAGCTTCGCCAATGCCGGGAATAGATTCCAGTTCATTTTTGAACGTGCCTTTGGAACGTTTATTACGATGGAAAGTGATGCCGAAACGGTGTACCTCATCCCTGATGCGCCTTACCAATTTTAAACTATCACTATCCCAGGGTAATTTGATGGATTCTGTATCTCCCGGAAAAAACAATTCTTCCTCATTCTTAGCCAGGCCTACCACCGTTATCCTGTTCACCAGATCCAGTTCTTTTATACTTTCCATGGCGGCACTCAGCTGACCTTTGCCACCATCAATAATTACGAGCTTGGGAAAAGGCTGATTTTCTGCCAATAATCTTTTATACCTTCTTGATACAACTTCTTTCATCGTAGCAAAATCGTTAATGCCTTCTACTGTTTTTACATTATAATGCCGGTAATCCGCTTTACTGGGCACTCCATCTTTAAAGCAAACCATGGCTGATACCGGATAACTGCCCTGGAAGTTAGAGTTATCAAAACATTCAATATGATCGGGCACTTCAGGCAATTGCAAATAAGCCTGCAGCTCAAACAATACTTTTCTTTTTTCCATATCTGTCTTTCCTTCCAGGTGTAATGTTTTTTTCTTTCTAATCTCTTCTTTGAAATAAGCAACATTCTTTACAGACAGTTCCAGTAATTTCTTTTTATCACCACCCTTGGGTATAGTGATGGTTATATTTTTATCGGGATAATCAATGGCAAAGGGAACAATCAATTCATTGGCCAGACTGTTAAAATCTGTTCTCAGATTTAGTATGGCAAAACTGAGAACTTCTTCTTCTGTTTCTTCTAATTTGGTTTCTAAGGGTACGGTATGTGTTTGAACGATGGTTCCATTTTGTACCATCAGGTAATTTACATATGCCAGGTTATCATCTTTCAAAATAGAAAACACATCTATATTGGACAGATGGCTGCTAACGACTACAGATTTAGACTGATAACTTTCGAGGTGCTCGATTTTTTTTCTTACCTCACCTGCTTTCTCAAACAAAAGATGCCGCGCCAGGTCTTGCATATCAGCTTTAAAATGATTGATCACAGAACCAAGGTTTCCTTTCAGGATATTTCTTACCTGTTGCAGCCCTTCAGCATAATCATTGGCAGTTTGTAAGCTTTCACAGGGGCCTTTGCAGTTACCAAGGTGGTATTCAAGGCAAACTTTAAACTTACCTTTCTCAATGTTCTCACTGGTCAGGTTAAGTTTGCAGGTACGTAATGGAACATATTGTTTGATAAAACTGATCAGGTCGCGCACTTTACCAGCAGAAGTAAAAGGTCCGAGGTATTCTGATCCGTCGGGTATCTTTTTTCGCGTTAAAAATATCCTGGGAAAAGGTTCTTTTTTAATAACGATATAAGGATAGGTCTTATCATCTTTTAAATTGATATTGTATCGCGGCTGGTATTCTTTAATCAGCGAATTCTCCAATAAAAATGCATCCTGTTCTGATCCCACAATGGTAAACGCTATATGGTGTATGCGCTGAACCAGTTCATGTGTTTTGTAAGTGGTAAATGTTTTGGAGAAATAAGAACTTACCCTTTTTCGCAGGTCTTTGGCCTTGCCAACATATAATAGTTTATTCCCTTCATCATAATATTTATAGATGCCTGGTTGTTGAGGTATGGTATGTGCGAGCTGTTGAAATTGAGCTGCTGTCATAAGGCTGTCGATTTGTATATCGAATGATGAATATCAAATGGGGAAGTACTTTACACTTTAACATTGAAAATTCCTTGTTCGATATTCATTATTCCCAGGGCGTATCATTCCAGTTTATAAAATTCAGTTCTGTTGAATGATACCCGTTTTTGGTTTGCAGTTCGCGGTTAATCCGGAAACTTTTAAACGCTTTCCAACTGCATTGTTCTGTAAAAACCGTATCGCCCCTTTGGTATGCGCTTCTGATAAAAATACGTTTTACATTATTGGTTTCTTCGTCCAGCAGCACATCTATATTCTGTACTTCGGCATTGGGGTCTGTTGGCGAATAATTCAGTGTAATACTCCTGGTGGCAAGGTCATGAAAAACAGTTTCTTTATACAAGGCTTTGATACGGGGCGAAGAAATACTCCTGTCAAAAAATGTTTTCGCCAGCGCGATGAACTGGTCTTTGCTTACTTGTACCGAATCTTTTTTGCCATCTTTTACAGTTATTTTATATATAGGATAATTACGCAGGTCAACATATTCTACCTGGCTTTTAAAAAAAACTGTTATGGGGTAAAATTTACCTGTATCAACTTTTTGGGAACCTGCTTTTGGCTGACCGGTATTGCTATGACAGGCATTTGTGATAAACCAAAAAAACAGCAATGTTACCGGTAGCATTTTCATGCGGCAAAAATATTCAATCAATACCAATAAAAAAGCCACTGAGCGGTTTATTCAGCAGCTTAAACTTATATATGTTCAGGTTATTTTATCTGTTTGGTAAAACCCAGACGTACACCATAGTCCATCAGGTACTCTTTAATAGGATATAAATTGGAGTAAGTAGGCAAATGCTGGTACCGTACCTGTGGGCCTAGCTGCCATGAAGTGGAACCGGATGTATAAGTAAGGTTTAATCCTACACTGGTATTGATGTTCCATTTCCGGATGAAATCACTGCCATCAGTATAATGCTTATAATCTGTAGACAGCAGGTACGTATTATTATTAAGTGTTAAAGTAGGCTGTACAGAAGCTTCTGTATTGATGCCGAAATGTTTACCCCGTAATACTTCCCACTGAATGCCGATAGGAACTGATACCTGATACACTTTATTATCCAGCTGTGTTTGTTTGTAGCCAGTATTATTATTGTAAGGTGAATAGAAACTGATGGTTTCTATTCCACGGTAATTGATCAAGGAAAGTGAGGCAAGGTCATTTGTACGCGATTGGAAGGTTTCAATATAATACTGGCGGATGTTTAATTGCACGCCTGTTTTAAGCTTCAATTTATTCGACATGTTATATAAAATAGCAAAGCCAACTTCCAAACCTACTGCCGGCCTGTGGCGGACTACATTATTTACATCCTGTGAATAGCTTGCATAGTTAATACTTAAAGGGGCAGCTTGTGATGCTGAAGAAGCGGCCGCAGCGGCAGGCTGAATAACTTCCTTCACTTTTTCATCTGATAACCTTCTGTAACTGGTAGACGGGGTAACATATAATTGAAATCCGAATTTTGAATTCTTTGGCCGTGGCCTGGTATTAGCTATAAAATGAAAATCACGGAGGAAATCATCGGCGGTTGCATGTAACTCAGTATTTTTTATATCAAACCTGGTTGATATAATTTCTTTATTACCTGTAGTAACCTCTTCGGGAGAGGTATTAATAGCTGTTTCCTGTTTATATAATGTAGCTGGTGGTGCTAACTGTTGTGTATTCACGTTTCCGGATTGTGGAAGGATAACGGGTAAGTGTTTGGGAAGTATTTTTTCTGTAACCATTAACCGATCGGTAGTGATATCAGCGGATAGGGCTGAAGGTGAATTAGCAGCAGTGTAATTTTTTGCGGAACTAATAACCTGTTCCTGGGCGGTTGTGTTTTCATTCAGGTTGAGGTCGGCAAATGTTTCAGCTGTGATCTTTTCAGGCGTAATCCGTTGAAAATAGTCATCGGTAGGTTCAGCAATTGTGTTAGCTGCCACTAATAGTGATGAAGCCTGTTTTGTCTGCACCTTGCTGATCAAAGAAGCCTGACTTCTTACTACCATCTGAGTAGGGTGGTTATTCAGTAGTGTAGAAATGGTTAAAGCGGTAATGATGAAAAGAGAAATAAAAGTAAGTGCGGGCCAGGTCCTATATCCATGCAGTTCCGTACGTATATTCTTCCAGATATGATCAGAAGGATACATTCGGTGCTGTTTTACTTCATCCTGTAAAAACTGCTCTAAGTCGTCTTGGTACTCCTTGTCTTCCATAATATGCAAACATCAAACACTACTTGTTTTTTAACGCGGCCAACCAATTGAATTCCTCTTTTGGTTTCTCGATAATCTTCTTCCTGATCAGGATTGTTTCGAGCATGGCTTTTGACCGGGTGTATTGGCTGCGGCTGGTACTTTCTTCAATGTCCAGCATTTCACCAATCTCTTTATGACTATACCCTTCCAGCGCATACAGGTTTAATACGGTCCTGTAGCCCAAGGGTAATAACCTGATGCACTCAATGATCTGCCGTGCCTGCATAATGGAAGGAACGGTTTCCTCCTTTACCTGTAAATAATTGGCATAGGCCAGATCAACATTTTCGTTGAATTTTTTATACTTCTTCAAAAAGTTGATACAGGTATGCACCACTATCCGCCGGATCCATCCTTCAAATGCACCTTTATTCTGAAACGTATGTATTTGGGTAAAAACTTTTATAAAACCCTCCTGCAACATATCTTCAGCATCTTCGCGACTCTGCCCGAAACGGTAGCAAACGCTTAGCATTTTGGGGCTATAGCGGTTGTACAATTCGCGCTGTGCTGCTGCGTCGTTGTGTAAACAGCCTGTAATAATGGCTTGTTCCGTCATGAGGGGATAAAATGATTACCCTAAATATATGACATTATTCCCGTTTGAATGCTGCATTGCTTCGGAAGAAATCGGTTTAATTTTGGTTAAAACCCCGCTGTACAAGAAAAAGTTAAAGCTTAGGCAACAGTGGCTACCGAGAAAGTATCCTATCTTAACCTGCAATTCAGTTTTATGGATAAACAAGCACTTTTATCATCCCATATCCCATCTTTTACACCGGAAACCGGCGAAATGGTAGCGGCACCCCCTCCTGCCGGGGGATTGGCTGTTTATTCGGGGGCATGGACAGAAAATGAAGTGACACATCTTTTAAAACGGACCATGTTTGGGGCCAAACGATCTGACGTGAATTACTTTAAAGCAAAAACATTTTTACAATCAGTTGATGAACTATTAAATCCGATAGCACCACTTCCAGACCCACCCGTAAAAGAATATGCCACGCCGGCGAATGCAACTACCCCTGACCCTACTATTACACCAGGTTCTATCTGGGTACTTGATCCCAATACCGATGGAACGGTGAATAGTTTGCGGAGAGCTTCTTTTAAAAAATGGTGGATGGGGGTTATGATAAACCAGGACAGGAGTATCCGCGAAAAAATGACGTTTTTCTGGCATAATCATTTCTCAACAGAAACCAATGATATAGGTAATGCGCAGTTTGTTTTTAAGCATCATTCTTTACTGAGGGTATATGCGTTGGGAAATTTCAAAGCACTTACAAAAGCAATTACTATTGATCCAGGTATGCTGGTCTATCTAAATGGACAGTATAATACCAATAAAGCACCCGATGAAAATTATGGAAGGGAGCTGCAGGAATTATTTTGCTGTGGCAAAGGCCCCAACTCTTTATATACGGAGGCCGACGTAAAAGCAGCAGCCCAGGTTTTAACGGGATGGAAAAATGATGCTGCGAATATTTCCTCTTCATTTGATATCAAACGACATGACATCACTAATAAACAGTTTTCTGCTTTCTATAATAATACGGTCATACAGGGAAAGAACAGTGCTACTGGGGGTGAAGAAGAGCTTGACGCACTGCTGAATATGATCTTTGCTACTGAGGAAGTGGCCAAATATATCTGCAGGCGATTATACCGTTGGTTTGTGTATTATGATATTGACAGTACTGTGGAAGCCAATATTATCACTCCATTGGCGAACCTGCTCCGAGCTAATAATTATGAGATCAAACCGGTATTGGATACACTTTTAAAGAGCGAACATTTTTTTGATGTACTGGCAAAGGGTTGCCAGATAAAAAGCCCGGTTGACCTGGTGGTAAGCCTTTGCAGGGAATTTGATCTTGCTTTTCAACCGGCTACTGATTATGTAACCAATTACGGCATGTACAATTACCTGGTAAGCTGGGTATCGAATATGCAGCAGAATATCGGTGACCCGCCTGATGTAAGCGGATGGAAAGCCTACTACCAGGCACCACAGTTCTATGAGATATGGATCAACAGCGATACACTTCCCAAGCGAAACCAGTTTACAGATACAATGATCGTTAACGGTTATACATTCAATGGGAAAAAAATACAGATTGATGCGGCAGCATTTACAGCCACTTTATCCAATCCCGGCGATCCCAATAAACTGATTGATGATATGGTGAACAGGATATTCCGGATAGATATCTCTACGGCTTCTAAAAATCAATTGAAGACAGATATTTTATTAGGCGGCCAGTCAACTGATTTTTATTGGACAGATGCATGGAACCTCTATGTTTCCAACCCTGGTAATGCATCGAATACAACTACTGTAAAAAACCGTTTGCGCGACCTGATCAAATACCTGATGGACCTTTCTGAATACCAATTAGCTTAAATAACTGAATGATGAAAAGAAGAGATTTTTTACGCAAATCCGTACCAGCCGGTGTTTTACTGCCTTCTTTGGTAAGCGGCTTTTCGTTCAGGGCCTTTAGTGCCGATTCATCCATCATGCAATCTTTATTGCTGCCGGTAACAGAAACAGACCATGTATTTGTGATCATTCAACTTAACGGCGGCAATGATGGATTAAATATGGTGGTGCCAATAGAGAATTTCAGCAGTTATGTAAATGCGCGACCTAATATTTATATCCCTGAAGACAAGGTTCTGAAGCTGAATGGGAAAGTAGGTCTACATCCAGCCATGACAGGTTTGGGAGCGATGTATAATAATGGCCAGTTAAAAGTGGTACAATCGGTAGGTTATCCGCAACCCAGTTTTTCGCACTTCCGGGCTACAGATATTTGGATGAGTGCCAGTGACAGCAATGCGGTTGTCAACAGCGGGTGGGCAGGCCGTTACCTGAATTATGAATATCCCAATTTTC
Organism: Bacteroidota bacterium; assembly: GCA_025356235.1. Lineage (GTDB taxonomy): Bacteria > Bacteroidota > Bacteroidia > Chitinophagales > Chitinophagaceae > Sediminibacterium. The sequence continues at coordinate 14,496 of JANXUL010000092.1, read as the reverse complement.
CAAACGGTTATCCAAATACATCCATGCCCGACCCATTAGCCATACAAATAGGATCGGCCACTTCTTTAACCTTGCAGGGGCCTGCGGTAAGCATGGGAATGAGTATTAGTAATACGAGTAATTTTTATAACCTGGTCAATGGTATTCAGGATCCTGCGCCCGATACGCCCGCCGGTAAAGAATTGAAATTTATCCGTTTGGTAGCGCAGCAAACACAGCAATATGCAACGGTAATTAAAAGTGCAGCTACCAAAACAGTTCAGCAGGTGAGTTACCCGATTAATAATTCTTTGGGTGATCAACTGAAAATCGTTGCCCGGTTGATCAGTGGTGGATTAAAGACAAGAATCTACATGGTGAACTATGGCGGATTCGATACACACTCGGTTCAGGTAAACAGTAACGATACAACTATCGGCACACATGCCAACCTGCTGAAAAATGTAAGTGATGCCATCAAAGCATTTCAGGATGACTTGAAATTTTTAGGTGTTGATGACCGGGTGGTGGGTATGACTTTTTCTGAATTCGGCCGACGTATTAAAAGTAATGGCAGCACAGGTACCGATCATGGTGCAGCGGCACCGCTTTTTGTTTTTGGCAAGAATGTGCTGGGTGGGGTATTGGGTGATACACCTATTATCCCTGCGAGCGCAACGGTAAATGATAATATCCCATTTCAATATGATTTCAGGAGCGTTTATGCGACCATACTTTCCAATTGGCTTTGTGTGAACGACCTCGACCTGCAGCAGATCATGCTAAAAAACTTTCAGGTTCTGCCATTGGTGAATATGTCAGGTTGTAAAAAACCGGTAAACCTTTCAGGCGATACATTGATCAGTAATTATCCCAACCCGTTTACCAGTTCTACGGTGATTACGTTTACTACTGCCGGGGGCCATACCCTTATCCAGATCATGGATACCATGGGTAGGGTTATTGTCAACCTTACCGATAAAGAATACACGGCAGGCAAGTATACGGTTGTTTTAGATGGCAGCTCTCTTCCTGCCGGTGTTTATTATGCCAGGTTACAAAATATGGCTACCCAACAGGTGCGGGCGATGATAAAAGTTAAGCAATGATATCATGAACGATGAGTGGTGAATATTTTTCTTCATCATTTAGGTTTGAGGTCTGTTCCCTACAAATATTACTATTTGTGTGGGATAGAGGTTAATCCTGCTTACTGCCCATTACCCAATTCGTCATAAAAAAACCTCAAAATTTCTTCCATTTGGAACTGATTTGACAAAACCTGTTACATTTGCAACAACGTAACAAAATAATTCTGTCAATATCATCTACCATACGAAGTGTATTAGCAGCTTTTTTCCTGGTGCTGTTTGCGTTTACTATTACGCCTAAAAGAATACTGCACAACCTTGTTGCCAATCACAAAGATGGAAGGGCAAACGCATCATTGCCCGATGCCAATACAACCAATCTTACCAAAGCAAGCTTTAATTGCCAATGCGATAATCCGATTACAGAATCGCCTTTTGTATCAATCAATCCATCGCCAGATATTTCATGCGGTACACCCTTTGCTATTTACCTGAACAGGTATGTTCACCCTCATCACTCTTCTGATCTTATTTTTTTCGGGCTTCGTGGCCCGCCGGTTAGTCCTGCGTAAATGTATTGCCGGCTTTCTGCTTATGCGAAACCGGTAAGTGTTCAAGTCTATTTTACAATCATGTGGAATGATAATTGTCTTTTTTAAGATAATGGTCACTCATGAACCAGCGAAACCTCAAATTATATCATCATGAAAAGATCAATACTTTTTCTTTGCTTACTGTTATTATTATCGGGCACTGACCAATTTATATTTGCTTCATCCGTAACAATAGAATCCAACCCCGGTAAATCCTCTATTACCGGTGTGGTAACCGAATCAAAAGGAAAAACACCTTTAAAAGGGGCAACCATTTTAATACCGGATCTCAAGCTGGGTGTTGCAACAGATACTTTGGGCAGATTTAATATAAAAAATTTACCTGCGGGTACTTTTTTGATTGAGATAAAATTCGAGGGCTTTAAAAGCATTACTAAAAACATTGTCTTGAACGGCGATATTGAAGCGAATTTTAGTTTGGAAGAAAGCGCTATTGAAATAAGCGAAGTAGTTGTTACCGGTAGTTCAAAAGCCACCCAGATAAAACGAAACCCGGTGCCCATCATTTCTGTAAACCATGATTATTTAGTAACCAACCTGAATACAAATGCAATTGACGGTATTGCGAAAATTCCAGGTGTTCGGGCTGTAACAACAGGGCCCAATGTTTCCAAACCGGTTATTCGCGGATTGGGTTTTAACCGGATACTGACCCTGTTTGACGGAGTACGGCAGGAAGGACAGCAATGGGGAGATGAACATGGTATTGAAGTTGACCAATACAGTATTGATAAAGTAGAGATCATAAAAGGGCCGGCGAGCCTTAGTTATGGTTCTGATGCATTGGCTGGTGTTGTAAATTTAATTCCCGTACAAACTGCGGCGGAAGGAAAAATGATTGGAGATGTAACAGTAGAACATCAAACTAATAATAAATATTTTGGTGGTTCTGTTATGTTGGGTGCCAATAAGAATGGTATTGAATGGATGACCCGCTTATCTCATAAACAGGCAACGAATTACCAGAACAAATATGATGGGCGGGTATTTGGTTCGGCTTTTAATGAAACCGATGCCAGTGCATCCATTGGCATACACCGTAAATGGGGTTACTCGCACGTGAATTTTGTTTTGTATGATGATTTGCAGGAGATACCGGATGGTAGCCGAGACAGTGCCAGCAGGCGTTTTACCAAACAGATCACAGAAGCAGATACCATACGGCCAATTGTTTCCGATGCCGAATTAAATAGCTATACTATTGCAAAACTGCATCAGCATGTGCAGCATTACCGGGTATTCTGGAATAACAATTTCATTTTAGGTAATGGGAGGTTAGATGTGAACCTTGGCTATCAAAAAAGTATACGGCGCGAATTCAGTCACCCTGTTTTGTACACTATTCCCGGCTTATACTTACAACTGAATTCCCTTACCTATGATATCAAATATCATTTTCCTGAAAAAAATAATTGGAACATGAGTGTGGGTGTAAACGGAATGTACCAGCAAAATACTTCTACCAACGGAACCGATTTTATTATTCCATCCTACAAACAATTTGATATTGGATCTTTTTTCATTGTGAAAAAAAGCCTTGATAAACTGGATATATCCGGGGGATTAAGATATGATGTCCGCTCTTTTAATAATGATGAGATGTATACCGCCCCCAATCCGCTTACCGGTTTTGATATGTCTGTATATGGCACCAGCCGGGTAGGCGCCGATAAGATTTTTTCAACGTACAGGAAAACTTTTTCCGGGTTCACCGGAAGTATTGGAGCTACCTATAATTTCTCAGATAGATTTTCTGTAAAAGCGAATCTGGCCAGAGGGTTCAGGGCACCTAATATTTCTGAGATATCTGCCAATGGGGTGCATCCGGGCACTAATATTTACCAGATAGGCAATGATAATTTTAAACCTGAGTTCAGCCTGCAGGAAGATATTGGTTTTGTTTTTTCTTCAAAATATGCAGTGATACAATTGAACTTGTTCAATAACGTTATCAATAATTATATCTATAATCAGAAACTAGTGGGTATAAACGGCCAGGATTCAGTAATTGTTGCGGGTAATGAAACATTTAAATTTCAATCAGGGAAAGCCAATTTATATGGCGGGGAATTAAGCATTGATCTGCATCCTGTAAAAACGCTGCATTTTGAAAATAGTTTATCCATTGTGTATGGAAATAATAAAAGCACAAGCATTGCCAAGATAACCGATAGCAACAGATACCTCCCTTTTATTCCACCACTGCACGGTACTTCTGAATTGCGACTGGATTTTGATATTAAATCCGCCAATATTAAACACGGATTTATAAAAGCCCAGGTTGAATATTATGCAGCACAGAACCGTGTGTTTTCTGTGTATGGAACTGAAACAGCTACGCCGGGCTATACATTGGTTAATGCCGGTATGGGCGGGAGTTTTGTAAATAAAGAAGGTAAAACTATTGTGAGCCTGTATATCATGGGTAATAATTTGTTTAATACCGGATATCAGGACCACCTTAACCGGCTAAAATACTTTGAAAAGTATCCCGGTAATTTTACAGGCCGTAATGGTATTTATAATATGGGAAGGAATATTGCTTTTAAACTGGATTTTCCACTCAACTATAATCTTAAAAAAACATCCTGATCCGATTGTAACCCGGAAATTTTGGAATTGGAAAATTCGACAGGTAGAGAATAGCACAGTCGTTTTCCAATTCCAAAATTATTCACTACCAGTTGAAAATAACTTTAACTGCAATATTCCTTCCCATATTATAAATGCCCGAATGGCCGTTAGGTGAGGTTTGAAAATATTCGAAATATTTCAAACGGTTTTGATGTGATTGGTGGGCAACATCGAACAGGTTGTTTGCATTGATCACAAACCTGCATACCGTTTTATCTTTTTTAGTATTTATGCTGAAACCAGCTCCAGCATTAATCAATACATAACCATTTGTTTTTGTTTCGGTATTGTCAACAGCATAAAAATTAATCTGTGCCCCATTCGTTTCTACTTCTGTTTGCAGGAAGCAATCTGTTATGGCCAGGTTTTTTTGCGGCAGGCTGATGCGTAGCCGGCTTACAGTTTTGAAAGGGGGTATCAAGGGGAGGTATTTAGCATCGCTGCCTAATATTTTTAAAGATTCCCTGTCGGTATTGATACCGGTAATGGTGGATATATTCTGTTGAAAGTTAAGCCAGGAAATAGATTTCGGATGTAACACCCATGCGGCTTCAGCGCCAAACAGGCGTGCACTTCCCTGTTTATATTGGTACGTAAAATTGCCGGGAACTATTTCCAGGGGTTGGCCATTCGCATCGAAAAGTTTTTGAAAGAAAATATAATTAGCGATGTTATTGTTGAATAGTTCCAGTGTAACATCCACATCCGGATAATTCATAAAGATGCCGATATCCGTTTGCCAGTTGAATTCAGAATTGAAATTTCTGTTACCGATATAATAGATCCTTGCGCCCGGATCAAGTCCGTCAGAGCCGATCTCTGTGATAGAAGGGCTTCTGTAACCCCTTGCTATATTGGCTTTAAAGGTAATGGTATTGGAGGCAGTATACACCAGTCCAATACTGGCTGATAAACCACTAAACTGTTGTGTGTAAGAAGGAAAAGCTAAAGTAGCGGAAGCGGTATCAGGTAAATGAACCTGCCTGGTGAACCCGCTGGTGGCTTCTTTCCTGGTGAAAAAATTTTTCCAATTAATGCTTCGGTTATCTAAACGCAGTCCTCCACTGATCACGAATTTTCCAAATTCTTTTTTGGCCAGCAGGTAAGTACCTATATCAAACAGTTGATAATCCGGTATTGGAAAATCAGTGGCATCTTTGTTTTTATTTTCCTGGTACATACCGTTAATGCCATAGGTAAAGCGTATGCCCTGCCATTCGGGCAAACTATATTTTATTTCGTAGTTAAAGGTATTCAAACGAACATTCAGGCCAGCCTGTGCTGGTGCAGTAGGATGGTTATATTCCCTTCGTATATTTTGCTGAAAGCCTATAATAGTACTGAGTTCCCCATTGCCAAGTGTATAAAAACCTTTATGATATACACGGTAATGTTGTATATGTTGATGCAATGGCGATGTCTGGTAAGTATGTAACCGATCAGCCGCTACCATCTGCCTGTTACGGATATCATCCAGGCCGGTTTCATTTGTTTGATAGGTGAATGCCCTTGTTATTGAGTCTCTGCTTCCATCAGGTATTTCCTGAAGATTGTCATATAGGTTTACATGTAAATAATTTTTAGCCGATGGCCCTTCCCAACCCATCATGGCGGAGAAATTAATCTCTTTAAAACCAGTATTGTACACCCATCCATCAACGCTATTCCGGTAATTGGTGGCGGTTTTAACGGAAGATCTTGTGCTCCACAAAAAACCATCCTTGTGGTACTGCAGTGCTGCGGTGGCACCAATCAATCCATTGTTCGACTGGTACTCCGTTAAGGCATCACCGTTGATACGACCCTCTGTTTCCGCCGGCAAGCCGGGTATCAGATTTACCACACCGGCAATCGCATCTGATCCGTATAATAAACTCGCCGGACCTTTTACAATTTCTGCGCGGGCCACACCATATTGGTCTATTTCAATGCCGTGTTCATCGCCCCATTGTTGTCCTTCCTGCCTTATACCATCATATAAAGTAAGCACCCGGTTATAACCTAAGCCCCGGATAAAGGGTTTACTGATATTTGGGCCTGTTGTAATGGAACTGATACCAGGCACGGCTCTTAATAATGCATCTATCACATTGGTGCCGGTACTTTTATTCATTTCTTTTTGTGATACGATGGTAATGGAAACAGGTGTTCTTTTTATTTTGGTAGCCCCGGCTACTGCCGTAACCACCACCTGTTCCAGTTCTGCTTCCGCTTCTTCCAGCGGAAAATATCCTGATCCGGGAATAGTAATTTCTTTTACCAGGTCCTTGTAACCCATACTGCTGATCCTGAGCAGATATTTGCCGGATAACAGCTCCGGCAATTGAAATTTTCCATCACTGTCACAAAGATATTTTTTCCCTGATGATACAAGGGTGATGGTAGCTGAGGATAAGGACTTATGAGTTCGATTGGCAATGATTGAACCTGAAAACTGGCCACTATTTTTTGTAATGACCTGCCTTCCACCTACATAAAAGAACAGAAGTAAAAATAAGGATAACAGGTAAGGTTTCATACTGAACACATATAAAATTTAGACAAACCTAAATTTAATTTTTGAGTTATATAAATTAAATTTTCACAACATTAAAGAAAAATACTAGGTAGCGGCAGTAAAAGCAAGCGAAATAAATGGAAAGTAAAGGCCGGAGTGACGTAGTAATAAAACCGCAGGATTTTGTAAATTGCCATCATGGATATCTCAATCAATACCCCCGCCTTGCTGTTCCCGGCCATCAGTTTGATTATGCTCGCGTATACCAACCGTTTCCTGGCGTTATCTAACCGGGTACGCAGCCTGCACGATAAATACCAGAATCATGAGCAGAAACTCATTATTCATGGACAGATCAAGAATCTGCGTTACCGGTTAAAGCTGATCAAGAATATGCAGGCTTTGGGGGTACTTACGTTTTTAAGCTGTATTCTTTGTATGTACCTTATTTATATTGAGGCAATGCCTTTTGCCCATATTGTATTTGCGGGAAGCCTGATTACTTTTTCAGCTTCACTGGCTTTATCCTTGCTGGAAATACAACTTAGTACCAAGGCACTAGAACTCGAACTGAGTGATATGGAAGGGTTGGAAGACCCTTCGGTGATTGAATATTTTAAGAAGAAATTTGATAAGGACTAGGGTTGGTTAAAGACGTTTAAGGGGTTAAAGATGTAAAAAGGGTTAAATCATAGATACTGATCTTTATTAACCTCTTTAACCCCTTAAACTAGTTCAATTTAACTACTCATCAACACCGCTTTCCTCTCCCCAATCTGCTGCCGCCACATGGCGTAATACAAACCTTTTTCAACCAATAATTCATAGTGGTTACCTGTTTCTATTACTTGCCCTTTTTCTAAAACATAGATCCTGTCGGCATGCATAATGGTGCTTAAGCGGTGGGCAATCATTACGGTTATTTGTTGTTTTTGTGCAGAGATCTGTTGGATGGTGTTAGTAATATCTTCCTCGGTAATACTATCCAGGGATGAAGTCGCTTCATCAAAAATGAGCAAATGTGGATGTCGTAATAAAGCGCGGGCAATAGATAAACGCTGTTTTTCGCCCCCACTTAACTTTAATCCGCCTTCACCAATCATAGTATCCAAACCATTATCTGCCCGGGATAAAAGATTGTCGCAGCTTGCTTTGTGTAAGGCTTCCCGAAGATCATCATCGGTAGCATTCGGATATACAAACAATAAATTTTCACGGATGCTGCCGGCGAATAATTGTGTATCCTGTGTTACAAAACCTATCTGGCCGCGCAGTTCATCAAATAAAATATTTTTACTGTCAATGCCGTTATAAAATATATGGCCATCCTGGGTGTGGTATAAACCAACCAGCAGTTTCATTAAAGTACTTTTGCCGGCGCCACTGGGACCTACAAATGCAATGCTTTCACCCTGTTTTACTTCGAAGCTTATATTATCCAGCGCTTTATACTGCGCTGTCTGGTGCTTAAAAGAAACATTTTTAAATGACAGGTATTCGATATCGCCAATATGCTCTGGTGTTACAGGTGTTGGCTCAGAGGGCTTTTCCATCAAATTATGAAAATTATTGAGAGAGGCTTCTGCCTCCCTATAAAATAAAATGATATTACCTATTTCCTGCAACGGGCCAAAGATAAAGAAAGAATAAAAAGTCAATGTCAACACCTGGCCCGCGGTTATCTGGCCGCCAAACACCAGCCAGAACAAAGTGAACATAATGATCTGCCGCAATAAATTAACAAAAGTACCCTGGATAAAACTAAGGGTACGGATACTTTTTACTTTTCTTAATTCAAGCCCTAAAATTTTGTAAGTATTTTTATTCAGCCTGTCAATTTCCTGGCCCGTAAGCCCCAGGCTTTTTACCAGTTCAATATTCCGCAGGCTCTCTGTGGTACTACCCGCAAGCATGGTAGTTTCCTTCACAATATTTTTCTGGATTACTTTGATCTTTTTACTCAGGAAACTGGTGAGCAATGATAAAAAGATGATGCCTACAACATAAATAGGCATGATGGCCCAATGTAACCGGAACGAATAAATGGAAATAAAAACAATACCCACCAAAATGCTGAACAATACATTGATGAATGAGATGATAAACCTTTCTGTATCCGATCTTACTTTGGTTAATATAGAAAGGGTTTCACCGCTTCGCTGGTCCTCAAAATCCTGGTAGGGGAGTTTCATGGAATGCCTCAACCCATCCGTAAAAATTTTGGCGCCAAATTTTTGTACAACCACATTGCTGAAATAATCCTGGAAAGCTTTGGCTATTCTAGAAACCATTGCTACGCTGATTAATATGCCCAAAAAACCCATTACACCCCAGATAAAATCAGACTGTGACCTAACGCCGGTTACAATAAATTTGTTATGGTCAAAGTAACCAACCTCATGGGGGTGTATACCATATTTATCAAGTAATCTCCCAAAAAAATAAGGGTCGAGCATGGAAAATGACTGGTTAATCGCAGCTAACAACAGTGCAAGTGCCACCAGCCATTTATAAGGGCTCAGGTATCGTAATAGTAATTTCATCAAGTAGTTGTTTGGTAAAGAGTAATGAATGTCAATTTCCGTACAAATTTCTAAAAACTGACAAAGTTTCTATTATATGACGTTTAAGTTTGCTAATTCAGACAGTGAAAACTCATTTTTACCCCAAAACGAGTTTTTTAGGAAACCGATATTGGTTGATGTGGCATGCTTACGCAGATTTTAAATCATGGGTTGCATGCATATATATTAATCTGATAAGACACTGGCATTTCACATTCTGTGAATATCTATATTTCTCTATAACTTTATTACACCAAATTATTATATTAAATAAAAATTATATTAGTAACTCGTGAAATCAAAAAACTACAGCAATATATTGCAACAAATAAAAATGCTGATACGGGCATGGCATTACCGATTGCAGGAGAACCCCAATGAGATATCATTCATTATTGAAAATGCCGGACCAGGGGATACGCTTATTGACATTGGTGCAAACAAAGGAGGTTTTTTATACTGGATGATTAATAAGGCAGGAAGTAAAGGGAGGGTAATAGGGTTTGAACCGCAAAGTTTTTTGTATTTTTTTTTGAAGACATTTTTTTCCAAAAAAAAATATTTTCAGGTTACTATTGAATCATATGCGCTTTCCGACAAAGAAGAAACGGCAACTATGATAATTCCGGAGAATGGGAAACCTTCATCTCCCGGAGCCTCTATCCACTTTACATTACAAGATAGTCCATCCGCCAGGTTAGAAAAAGTTCAAACTACCACCTTAGATAATTATTGTAGTTTAAATAATGTAAAACCTGCATTAATAAAAATTGATGTAGAAGGACATGAGTTAAAAGTAATTAAAGGTGGATTGAAAACACTTGGAACATACAAACCGAAAATTATTCTGGAATGTGAAGCCCTTCAGGTAGGCAGATCTAAAGTAAGGGAAACCTTTGATGAACTTCTTTCTCTTGGATATAATGGATTCTTTTTTTTCAAAGGGGATAAGTTAGATATTTTAAATTTCGAACCTGAAAAACATCAACCGGAAAAATTTGCCGGTAAAAAAAGTACTGAATATTGTTCTAATTTCTATTTTCACATAAGAAATTTATAATGTAAGGCTATCATCTCCATACTTACGAGTGGTGGAATAATTTTTATATTTGAATCCCCGATCAACGTCTTATAATGAATGATGCCCTAAAATTAGTATCCGTTGCCATGGCAAGTTGTAATGGTGCCAAATTTATTTCGGAGCAATTAGATAGCATAATACAGCAAAGCTATTTGAATATTGAAATTGTTATTGTGGATGATTATTCTAAAGATGATACCGTCTCTATAATCCAGTCGTACCAATCTAAATATCCATTTATTTTTTTAATACAGAATGAACAGAACCTTGGGGTTACCCAAACGTTTGAAAAAGCAATTACCCACTGCAAAGGTTTTTTTATAGCATTATCTGACCAGGATGATATTTGGGACCATCAGAAAATTGAAATATTAGTAAATGAAATAGGTGAACATGATGCTGTGTATGCTGATTCTTTATTGGTGAATGACAAAGGAGAATCACTACAAAAATCGTTCAGCAATTTTATGAATATCCGGTCTTACTATTCAGGCACGCCATTTTTACTTTCGAACTCGGTTGCAGGCCACTCTATCCTGATGAAGGCCTCATTCGTTAAAACAATTCTTCCTTTCCCGGGGAAAATATTTTTTGATTTATGGATAGGCTTTTGTGCCGCGAGTAACAATGGAATAAAATTTGTAGATAAAACCCTTGTTAAGTACAGGCAACACGATAATAATACGGTTGGTACCAGTAAATCGAAAAATAAAAAGATAAAACAATCTGTAAAAGAGCAATTTGCGTTTAAGCTAATGGAACTTCAAACGCTGGCTGCAGCGCCTATTAAAGATGAAGCGACAAAAGAAATTTTACATACAATGCTCTCTCATTTTCATCGCAAGTGGAGTTTTAAACGCAGTGCTTTTTTCTTTAAGTATTATGATGCGTTATTAAGCAGTAAAAAGAAGCCTGAGTATAGAAAAAAACTGTTTTGTATGAAGATGTTTTTTAAGCCTAATTTCTAGGCAGGTTTGCTTACATATACAGCGGCCATATCGCCATTATTAAGCTTGTTTTGCGCGTACATTATTTTTCTAAATTCCCTCGCCTCTTTTTTAGTAAACATACTTGCTGTTTCATTAATCATATAGCTGTTGGCGGCATGTAAGGGGATCCCTTTTTTATATTGCTCACTACTTATGATTACATAATCGGAACTGTCGTAATAAAACCTGTCAATAACAAACCCCGCTTCGGTTACCAATTGTTTCAAAGCCTGTTCAGATGGAATAAAAATATGTCTTGGTGCATCAATCCCACACCAGAATTCGCCATACTGTTGCCAGCCATAGTTACCCATAATGGGTACGCGGATCAATGTTTTGCCACCCGGTTTTAATATATCATACACTTTCTTCAATATTTTTTTTGGATCGAGCGTATGCTCAAGTGAATGATGCAGCATGATGATATTGTATTTATCAGTCATTTCAAATATATCTTTCTTGAATACTTTTATCGCGCCATAATCTCTGCTATTATTGATAAAAGGATCGATACCGGTAAGATTTGTAAACCCCATTTTAAACAGCCTTGCTAATAAACTTCCATTACCGGTGCCAACATCAAGAATGGCATCATCATATTTTGCTCCCGTAAATTTCATCCATTCATAGAACTCATTCATTTTATAGCCCATACTCATCAGCCTGCCTAAGATTCGATGCTTATTATATAATAAATAATCGGTTTTTATTTTCCTGAGTATATCTGGTTTTTTGCGAATATCGAGTTCAAGATTAAAAGAATAGTAATCTTCATTCGGATAATATTTGCTAAGGTCATCAGGTATATCCTGCAATTGCATGGTGCCGCATGCACCGCACAACTGGTATTGAAAATATTCAGTAAGCCCCAATTGTAATTCTTTAACTTTATACAGCTGATTATTGATTGTATTACTGCAGAGGATACAAGGGCTTGTCATAATATTATTTTCTTTTATTGGAGGGAGTGTTTTTTTAAAAAATTAATCGATCAGAATATAGTTTTTATAATCAAATGGTCTTAAACCGGTATATCTTTCCATAATATTTTTGAAATGATCTTTTATTGTCAATTTATTATACGAAAGATCGTAATCAAACTTCCAGTTCATTTTTTTAATTCGCTCCTGCATTACTTCCGGGTGTGAATTGGTGAATTTTTCGAGTGCGTCTATCTCCGTATAATCAAAATCACCGGAAAATTTTTTGGCAAATTCTTCTGTTACCGGTTCGCCATTCCAGTAGTTGCCAAAATTCCTTGTCTTATCCATCATCGTCTTAGGTGGCCTTACCCAACCATAATGATACATATAAGCATCTGTGGCTTTTACACATAGTTTTTTATCATCGCCTTTTCTAAACCCCTGTGCGTCGCGGTGTGAGTAGATATCCGGTCTGTGGCGGATAACGCGGATCTCATTCCGGTACCATCTTGATGAAGAAGCTACATAATCAAATGATCCATAAAAATGTTTGTATTTAAACAAGAGTCCGTCTACCTGGGGATCGTCTTTCCATTGTAACATGGATTTCTTTACCGTATCATGGTATTGTTCATGCAATACTTCATCGCCCTGGATATAGATGCACCAGTCGGGGTTACCGGTAATGGCGCGAAAAGCTTTATTGGTTTCATCGGCCAGTACGGCACCACCTTTGCGAAGGCTGGTATCCCAAACCGTATCAATAATGCGTATTTTTTCTAAACCGATACCGCTGATCAGTTCCCGGGTATGATCTGTTGAATCACCCACTGCTACAATAATTTCATCACATAACGGAAGAATGGAGCGGATGGCTTCTACCACCGGGTAATCAAATTGCACTGCATTCTTAATGAACGTAAAACCACTCACTTTCATAGCCCAAAGATACAACAGGAGGTTTGGAGTTGTTAAAGATTCAAATAACCCCAAACTCCAAACGGGCCAGCGTTTTCCACGCCTGTTAATAATAAAATCATTTACAAATGTTATTTGACTGGCAATTGATGCTTATATTGGATAAACAATATACGTATGCGCTGGAGAAAATTTAATGGCGAAACCATTCAACTGCCCATCAAAGATGCTGTAGAAGAAGCGATTAAAAAAGAAACTGCCAATGGCATCAAACTAAAGGTCTGCATCGGCACCGACAGCCAGGTAAAAGGTGAAGACACTGAGTTTGCAACCGTTATCGTATTTCTTCGCGAACACAATGGTGGCTTTATGTACATCCACAATGAAAAGACCAAACAGAAGTTCCATATTAAAGAACGTATGTTGGTTGAAGTGGCCAAAAGCATTGAAATTGCTTATGAACTTTGTAACCTTTTTATTGACTACCATATAGAGATGGAAGTACATGCCGATATCAATACCAACCCGCAATTCAAAAGTAATGATGCATTGCGTGAGGCGATGGGTTACATACTTGGGATGGGATTTGCTTTCAAAGCCAAGCCAGAAGCCTTTGCCAGCAGCTGCTGCGCTGATAAGGCGGTGAATTAGATGCTGGATTTGTAGAGGCTATGTGCCCGTTTTATTATCCGATATTTCTTTGTTGCAATCCTGGATGAATTGTAAGAGTTCATCCCGTCCCTGGTTTTTCTCGGCACTGGTTACAAAATGCCTGGGTAAGAACTGCCAGGTTTCATTCAGCGTATCCATAAATGCTTTTACATGGCGGGCTACTACGGCGGGTTTTTCTTTGTCGGCCTTGGTAAATACCAGGGAAAAAGACACTTCCCATTTATCTAACTGATTTACAAATTCAAGATCATTTTTCTGTGGGGTATGGCGGCTGTCTATCAATACAAATACCTGTACCAGGTTTTCTCTCTTGCGCAAATAGCCATCAATCATTTGTTCCCATCTTCTCCTGTCACTTTGCGAACGTTTGGCGTAACCATAACCCGGCAAATCCACGAGGAACCATTTTGTTTTTGGTCCTCGTTCACCGGATGAACTTTCTATTTCAAAATGATTGATCAATTGTGTTTTACCTGGCGTGGAAGATGTTTTGGCCAGGTTTTTTTGCTTGGTAACCATATTGATCAGCGAAGA
>JANXUL010000065.1 GCA_025356235.1 Bacteroidota bacterium | reverse complement strand
ATATGATGCACCTGTTGATAGTGGCGTTCCACCTGTAGGTACGCTAAACCATTTAAATATTGCGGAAATATCTGCGGTTGCTGTAAGGATTGTTGTCGCTCCGGAACAAATAGTTTGGTTACCAGTAATACCAGTTATAGTAGGTGTTGTACAACTTGCTGGCTCATCCCACTCAATAACTACTTGACCTTGAGTGCTTTGTGCACCGAGACCGGAATTTATGTTTGTTCCCAAACTAGTATTAAAATATGACCCACCCCCACCGCCATGCGTACCATCAGCATTTCCGTCAAAGGATCCGCCACCGCCGCCGGAATAACCTCCTCCGCCGCCGCCGCCATATGCATTATTTGCGCCCGCTCCTCCGTATCCTCCGCTCCCAGCAAATCCAGTATTCGCCCCTATAGCACCACTGGGATCATTAATGCTTGATCCATGATAAGTACCATTCAATTGTGCTATGTTATAAAAGCCTAGGTTATCAACACTATGATCAGCTGGAATCCAGCCGGCACCACCACCTGCTCCTGGCGCGATTGCTGTAATTAAACCAGTGATATAGTCGGGGCTATTACCCCCTGCTTTCCCACCAAGGCCTAAGTCTCCACCGGTTAATACATCAGAATTTAATCCATAATATCCATCAATATTTAAATTCGCATCAATTTTTGCAAGAGGATATATCAATTCTGTAGCTGGATTTATTGCTAATGACCCTGCTCCTCCTCCACCACCTGCAGCAATTATTGGAAACCCGCCAGCATTGGTACCCGTTAAATACACAAAACTTCCACCCCCACCACCCGAGCCAGAATTTCCTGAGGTACCCATTTGACCCACAATGATGGTTAAATTATTACCTGCATATGAAGTATTATAAGCTCCTTTAAAGAATGCACCTAACCCACCAAAGTTTGAAGAAAAATCTCCTCCCGAAGCCCCTTTTGCATAAATGGTAATATTATATGCGATTGCGGGAATAGACAAATTCCTGACTAACTGAGACTGATCAAAATTGTATGTCCTTGTCTGGTGATTCGACAGTGTAGGTAAGAGATTGGTTTTAAATGGCTTTTTAAATCCATTCTCGGTATTAAAATCTTTTAATGATTTCTTGAAAGTAGCAACGCTGGTAGTTTTATCTTTTATAACAATCTTTCCATTACCGGTTGCAAATTCAGTAGGCTTTGCATTAATAGTGATTGTGCTCAATAAAACAGCAAGAAGACTGATCGAGCAAATCGTTCTTAGTAGAACTTTTTTCATAAAAGCAGGTTTTGGCGTAGTATGTTTAAATAACTTGTATTCTTTTCTTTCTGAATTTCAGTAAACTGCTTATTTCATCAATCCCCAATCCACTCACTCATTTCCTTCGTAAATATTTCAGTCCATAGTAATTCCAGGCATTTTGGATAAGTAGGCCTTTTACTGTGCTTGAATTTTAAATACTCTTTCAATCTCGCAAAACCCAATCAGGGTAAGGTTTCAGCCAAAATAAAAAATTCAATCCTAGTAATAAAACAGTTTAAAACCCTCTTTTTTCAGGGTGTTTTTTATAATAAAAGCCCTGATTTTGTATAACTCTTTTAACGATCTCTGTTAAATCCAATTAACAATGATATAGTAATTGTAGTGCAATTCCTACATTTTAATCAATATTTAATCTGGGTAGTGTGTAGTGTTTATATAGGTTTTGCTATAGTTTAAGTAAAGCGGTGAATTGTATTTTCAGGAATTAAGAATACAATAGGCTAGTAACTATATAATAATCAAGCTATTCAGTTTCTAATATCGAGATTAGGTGTTTCAACAGTATTTATGGAAGTTGTCGGTTTTTAAACCCTATCATTTTACCACTAGAGGGCAACCATTTGGGTATAGTAGCGTAGTTGATGCTGACTGCTACAAAACAAATTCTTTGCAGAACCCGGCTCGGCCCTTTTTTAGAAAATTCGCTTCGGGTAACTTTGTGATTATTACGTCTATTCGTGATTGGGTAGCCACGGTCTTTACAGTTCTTTTTAATTGATAATTTCCTAACTTGTAAATCGGTAAATAATCGCAGTAATCATTTGATCTTTTTAATTCATCACCTTCTTGAAACAATGAAAAAGCAATACCCTTTTTATTTTAAATCCACCGTCATACTTTTTGGCCTCATACTTTTATCCTATGCTTTAGCCAATCTGAGGGATATCCTTACTCCCATCTGCTTTTCCTTAATGCTGGCTATTTTATTAAACAGGCTGGTGGTTAAACTTGAACATTTTAAAATCCCGAAATTCTGGGCCATTTTTATTTCTATCCTGTTTGCCTTTACCATAATTATAGGTATGGCTTATTTTATCTCCTCTCAAATTTTGAGTTTTGGAGATGACTTACCGGTTTTAAAAAAGAAGTTTGTCGAATTATTTGCCAATTTCCAGCATTTACTGCAGAAAGACCTAGGCTTTTCCATAAAACAACAGGATCAATGGATCACTGAAGCGGAAGCGGGGATGAAACCGCTAATAGGACAAACACTGGGTACTGTGGCAGGCACTTTAGGCGTATTTTTTCTTTTACCTGTATATACTTTTTTGTTCCTGTATTATAAAAACCTGATCCTGCATTTTTTATATGAAATTTTTGCCGATGCAGATTCAGAAAAAGTAGCTGAAGTATTACAGGAAACCAAAGGAGCCATCCAACGTTATATGGTGGGCCTGCTGCTGGAGGGAATGGTAGTTGCCATTCTAAATACGACAGCGGTATTTCTATTCGGCATTAAATATGCCATATTACTTGGCCTGCTTGGCGCCTTACTTAATCTCTTACCCTATATAGGCGGGGTTATTGCTATACTCCTTCCGGTTATAGTGGCTACGATTACAAAAGATGGAATTAAAACGCAATTGGGTATAACAGCCGCCTTTCTTTTAATTCAGTTCATAGACAATCACGTGCTTATACCGCTGATTGTTTCTTCCAAAGTACAGATCAATGCATTTATTTCTATAGTGATCGTATTGTTGGGCGGGGCACTTTGGGGGGTATCTGGCATGTTTCTATCCATCCCATTTATCGGTGTACTTAAAATAATCTTCGACCGGATAGATGAACTAAAACCATGGGGTAAACTATTGGGTACCGAAGTTGTTACCGTACAAAAATTACAGATAGGAAAAAGAAAAAGTAAAATAAAAACAGAATAATCATCCCGCTTTTATTTTACTTTTTCATCAACCCGTTATGAAAGCAGAGGCTTTATACGACCACCACCTTACTTATAAAATTAATCACTCTCACTCTCTGAAACGGTTGTTGTTCTTACAACGCCACCATCCTCTTTATGGAAAGTGGTTGTTTTGCTGCTTCGGCGACTGGTTCCGCCCCCTAAAAGTAATAATAACAGTAGCAATACAATAGCACCAGCTACCCACATCCAGTTCCGGCCAAACCAGCTACCCACATCATTCCCGTTTATTTCCACTTTTGTACTCTCCTGTGCCCATGATACCATTTGAAATATAACAGTCATAAACAGGGTGAGGAAAGCTTTAATCCCAAAACGCAAGGTTACTTGTTTCATAGTATTGTTTTTTAAATGATAAGATAACAGGTGATAAGTTCGCTGCCCATAACTGGTAAGCCTAAAAACCCATAATTGCCTTACAAATTTGGTGATATTCGTCCTGTTAGATGTTACACAATGCCTTGGAATAATTACATGATTCCCACATTCATCATTCTGTGCATTAAAAGATATTTACATCCATTTGCCTGAATATGTATAAAAAAAAGGATAGTACGTGTAACCGAATCGTATGGCGTAAAGTAATCAGGAATCAGGCATACACTATTTCTAAAGCATCAAATGCTTTTTCTTCCAAAACAATCCTGACAATGGATGACCCGTCTATTTCCCATTTAATCAGCCGTATATATCCATCTGCGATTTCAATTCCTGTTATATCCCCATCACTAAAACAGCAACAGCCTGAATTAAAATACGTAGGCAGTATTTTTTCGTACTGATCAAAAACAACAGGCTGCTCTGCCCGGCGCGATTTTATTTCTGCAGCTAACAAGGCACCCTGTTTCTCATCTTTATTAAGATGAGCCGAATCAAATTGTTTAAATAATTTCTCAAGCAAAGTAAGTGATCCAAATACCGGTTGATGGGTATGCCCGGTTATCAGTAACAGGTTAGTTTGCTGGGAGCTCCATTCATACATCATACTGTTATGCAAAGATTTTAACTGGCTGTTGTAAGCAGGGGTGTTCGGATTGATTGCAAGCAGCGATTGCAGCGGGCCCCATATTCTCGATACAAAGAATTTACTGAACCAGTTACCATCGCTTTGTTTATCGCCCTGATGGCCGTGGGTTAAAAAAATATCCAGTTGCTTACCTGCAACAATTATTTTTATGATCGCCCCTTCGTAAATTTTCACAGCGACCCCATACATACTTTTTAATTGTACTGCCGAAAATGGGTCCTGGTCCCAAAACAGGTCGTGATTGCCAAATATTTTCGTAAAGGCATTTCGTTGAACAAACAATGTTTCTTTCTCAATAGACAGTTTATTTTTATCCCTTACCGAAAACAAATTATTCTCCCACAGTTCTTCGCCATCACCAAGACAGATATAATGAAAGTTTTGTTGGTTGTAATAATCCAACGCATACAAATAAGTGTTCTCACAGACCATAAAATCATCTGCCCCATTTTTGGCCCCTTTATGCTGATCTGATAAGATGATAAACTTATCTTTTGCCATATCAGGTTCAATAATGAGTCCCTTATCTGTCTTACCCGCCTGTATTTTTAAAAACAGGTCATGTAAGGCCTGGAAAATAATTGCTTTATCAGGGCGGGACGAAAACTTATCGGCCAGGCGGATAACAGGTTTGGTTAATATACGTTGAAGAAACTGCCTGATCATTATACCTACAAAGTATCGCAATTTCCTGAGCCGGAAAATAAAAATCAATAATTTGCAAGTAACCCCGATGCTAATAAACCAATATGCTTAATAGTTTCTTTTGTATGATTTATTTTCGAAAAGATATGCAGCAGTTTTTCCTTTGCCTGTTTTGAATTTTGTAGTCAGGGTATTTCTTTCTGTAATACCGGGTAAAAAACAAACGAAATGAAGGTGTGGCCCTTTTGCATACCCGGTACTGCCGCTTACTGCAATCGTATCCCCTTTCATAACTGAATCACCAACAGCAACCCTTGCACCATTATATTGAATATGCGCATACTCAGCAAATGTGCCATCGGGATGGGCAATCAATACATAATTGGCCATTTGCTTACACTCTTCCCGTAAACAGGTTTCATAATGCTCCTGAACAACAGCAGCCACCACTCCTTCCCTTGCGGCAAGTATAGGCGTGCCTTCACGCATTTTAAAATCCAGTGCATTTACATTCTGATGGGTAAAAGATCCGTTGTACCCTTGTTCTACCTTCACCTGCAGGCCTTTGCTGTACGGAAGATCATATAGATAATCAGCATCGTAGGTAAATTGCTTCACATTGCCAAACACTGCGTTATAGGTATAAGAATACGTAACTGCTTTGCCTTTTTTTATCCTGTTTAATTCAACAAGTTTATTTTTTGACGGGCCGGGTGGTATAACGTATACTTTATCATCTGCCTCAACCGCTGTCATATTATTCAATTGCAGGTTTAATAAAACAGAAAGCGGGCATACTTCATTATTCACACCATATAGAACAGTTTTACCATTTTCTTTTTCAGCAAATATTTTAATATTTTTTTGCGAAAAGATAATCGTACTGCAAAAAGATAAAATAATACACCAGCTAATTCTCACTATCAATTGTTTTATAAAAAAAGCGTAGCAAAATGCTACGCTTCCCGGTTTTATATGAAATGCTTGATAGCATTCGTTACAAATTGTAAAGTATTTTATTCAACAGGTTTTTTAACAACACGTCCGGATTTTCTATCCTTAGATCTTCCGATTATATAACCTGTACCTGCACCTGCAGCAGCACCTATAGCAGCACCTTTTAAATTATGCCCTATAATTCCACCCGCGATGGCACCTGCACCGGCTCCAATTAATGTTCCTTTGGCAGCAGAACTCATACCCCTTCTTGCAGGCGCTTCCGTTGCTCCGCCAGATCCTGAACTTGCAGGCGTTACACTGGTACCGGTATTATTATTTG
>JANXUL010000072.1 GCA_025356235.1 Bacteroidota bacterium | reverse complement strand
GGTATTTTCGCTTCGCGTCCAATATGCAGGGCTTCTTCAATTGCTTGTGTTACACTGTCACCTTCATCTCTCATATGACTTGCATACACGCCATTATATTTAGAAGCCACTTTTGCCAGTCTCACTACTTCTTCTGTTTTGGAGTATGCGCCAGGTATATAAATTAAGCCGGTTGATAAACCCACAGCGCCATCTTTCATAGCCTGTTCAACGATGGATTCCATTTTTTTCATTTCTGCTTCGTTTGGGTCGCGGTTAGCCGAACCCATGGCGGCTTTGCGAACATCATTGTGCCCTATTAATGAAGCTACATTGATAGAAGTCTTCAAACTATCTAACATAGAAAAATAACTGCCAATACTCACCTGCGATAACCCACAGTTACCGGTAACCACAGTAGTTACCCCATCATAAATAAAATTATCTGCTGTAGGCTGTTTTTTTTCATCGCCTTCAATATGTGTGTGCACATCAATAAAACCTGGCGATACGATTAAACCCGTAGCATCAATATTTTTTGTTGCAGTCCATTTACCTAATTTGCCAATGGCAATGATCTTTCCGTTTTGAATGGCCATATCACCATAGAACCAACTATTGCCTGTTCCATCCAGAATTTTTCCGTTCTTGATAAGTATATCTGCCTGCTGTGCATGTGTATACAGGGATATTGGCAGTAGCCATAAAATAATTAATTTTTTCATTCGCTTATATGATTGTATTTTCTCAGTAATGAAATGTCCTTTGTAGCTTCTTTTTTTTGAAGGCCCAAAAAATTACAGTAGCCTGATATGATCTGTTTTTGCATAAAACATTTATTATAGTATATCCGGAGTTTATCAACATTCTTACTAAGGTAATAAACCGGCGTAGCGGATCGTTTTGCAGCAACTGAAAAATCCATGATCTCTTCCATCAGGTTCAATATCTCGATTGTAAATCTATAATAAGCATCTCCCTGTTTACTGGTAAGCTCATTAAACTGATCATAAGCTGTGATACAATTAACAGATGCGGTGTCTTTGATCAACCTTAATCCGCCAGCATTTTTTAACTGTGTGATGGTACCCTTTTCATTTACAAATAAAATACTGGCCCCCATATAGTTGCTATGCGTGTAGATCTTTTTAGCAACAGAATCCGTAACAGGCTCTTTCAAATAGTGAAGGAGGGAATCAATGCCTTTAAGGATTTTTTTGTAGGCATGGATAACCTGCTGTAATTGGAGGGTGTCTTTTTCCAAGTCTCCTATCATACTGTTTACATACTGGTGTGCCTTCTCCTTTTCTGTATAATTTTCTCTTAGGTTTTCAGCAATAAACCCACTGAAAATAGCCAGAAACAGCATAAAAAATTCACCTAAATGATTTTTCCAGTTTTTAGAAAATGGTTGTGGATGGCTATGGTGGGGCACTTCCATAAAATCAGTTATTTTGGGCATATAAGATACTGAATTCTGCCAGCAGAACAACCAAAGAGATTGATACCCGTAAAACGCAGCCAAAATCGTACTTTCGCAGCCTGAAAAATTATAGTGGATATGCTGAATAAGCTCGATGCAATAAAAGCCCGGTTTCAACAGGTAGGCGTGGCCCTTACCAACCCCGAGATCATTAATAATCAAAAGGAGTTTGGTGCCTATAGCAAAGAATACCGGTCACTGGAAAAGATCATACTGCCTTACGAAGAATTCCGTAAAGTGGTATCGGATTATGATTTTGCCAAAGAAGCCCTGAATGGTTCCGATGAAGAGATGCGTGAACTGGCTAAAATGGAACTGCCCGCCCTTGAAGAAAAGAAAAACATCCTCGAAAAAGAACTGACTAAACTACTCATCCCCAAGGACCCGCAGGATGATAAAAATGCCATTCTCGAAATCCGTGCGGGAACCGGTGGCGATGAAGCCAGCCTGTTTGCGGGAGACCTCTTAGGTATGTACTTGCGTTACTGTTCGCGCAAAGGCTGGAAAACAGCAATCGTAAGTGAAAGCGAAGGAACGGTTGGGGGATACAAAGAAGTATTGGTAGAAGTAACCGGCGAAGATGTGTATGGCACCCTGAAATTTGAAAGCGGCGTACACCGGGTACAAAGGGTACCCAATACCGAAACTCAGGGCAGGGTGCATACCTCCGCAGCAACTGTAGCAGTAATGCCCGAAGCAGAAGAAGTGGATTTTGAACTGAAAGATAGCGATGTGAAAATGGAAACTGCCCGAAGTGGCGGTGCCGGCGGACAAAACGTAAACAAAGTAGAAACAAAAGTATTTTTAACGCATATTCCCACCGGGGTGGTGGTGGTTTGTCAAACCGAACGCTCGCAGTTGGGCAACAGGGAAAAAGCCATGACCATGTTACGGACCAAACTTTACGAAGAGCAGGTACGGAAACAAGAGGAAGAAATTGCCGGCAGAAGAAAAACACTGGTAAGTACCGGTGACCGCAGTGCTAAAATAAGAACGTATAACTGGCCACAGGGCCGGGTAACCGACCATCGTATCGGTCTTACCTCTTATAACCTGGATGCAGTGATTAACGGAGACATTGAGGAATTTATTGAGGCCCTGCAAATGGCAGAAAACGCTGCGAAAATGGTGAATCAGTAGAAACCCGTATTTCGACAATAAAAATGTCTACTTTAACGCAAACAGTTTCTAAATAAGATTAGTTGCTTTTTACTTTTTCTTCTGCTTGTTTAATTTTTAATTCCCAGTCCCAAGCGGTCTGCATCATTTCAGTAAGACTGTATTTAATTGTCCATCCCAATTGCGTAATAGCCGCATCATTATTGGCATAAATAGCGATAACATCACCGTTTCGTCGCGGGCCTTTTTCATAATTCAGTTTAACCCCGCTCACTTCTTCAAAAGCATGAATGGCTTCCAGTACAGTAACGCCATTGCCCGTGCCTAAATTGAAAATCTCGCAGCCTGTTTTATTTTTTCTCTGATCCAGTAATTGAATACCTAACGTATGCGCATGCGCAATATCACAAACATGAATAAAATCGCGGATACAACTGCCATCCCTTGTATCATAATCCGTTCCATATACCATCATTTTAGGAATTTTTCCGATGGCTGTTTGTGTGATGGCAGGTACCAGGTTCTGTGGTTTGCCAACGGGCAATTCACCAACAAAACCTGATGGATGTGCACCTACGGGATTAAAGTACCTGAGTAAAATAACAGAAGTGATACCCTTTTTTGAGAAATCCTGTAAAATTTCTTCACTCATTTGTTTGGTGGCACCATACGGCGATTCTGCTTTCTTTATGGGTGATGATTCTGTTACCGGGATGATATCCGGGTTGCCGTATACAGTGCAGGAAGAAGAAAACACAAAATGGGGAATCTCAAACGCCTGTACACATTTCAATAAATTAATCAGTCCGAATAAATTGTTCTCATAATATAGAAGGGGTTCATCCACAGATTCGCCAACGGCTTTATAAGCAGCAAAATGGATCACACCACTTATATCCGGGTTCTCCTGGAACACAGCTAAGGTTTCATCGAAATTCTTGAGGTCAACTTTATAATTCTTTATTTTCTTTCCGGTAATCAGTTCAATGCCATTGACAGCATATGAAGTAGACCTTGAATTATCATCAATGGAAATAACGGTAAACCCATTTTCCAAAAGATCCACAATTGTGTGTGAACCAATATAACCACAACCACCGGTGACTAAAATCTTAGACATAGAAAAAAATATGCTGCAAGATAAAAGGATATCGGTTATAAAACATGTGGTCGTTTATCAGTAATTAAACTCTGACAAATGCGTAAAGAAGATCAATGAGCCTTAGAAGATCAGATAAACAGCTTTAAAATATAATAAACAATAGCCGCTAAAATAGCAGAAATAGGGATGGTTAATATCCATGCCCATAAAAGGTTTACTGTTACGCCCCATCTAACGGCACTCAGGCGCTTAGTGGCACCTACGCCTATGATTGAGCCGGTAATGGTATGGGTAGTGGAAACAGGTATCTTAAAATGTTCTGTAAGGAAAAGGGTGATGGCACCGGCAGTTTCTGCAGCCACACCTTCCAGTGGTGTTACTTTGGTAATGCGGGTTCCCATGGTTTTTACAATCTTCCATCCGCCACTCATGGTTCCTAACCCCATGGCCAAAAAACTAATAAAAGGTACCCAGCCATATTGTGAAATAAACTGGTTAAAATCCATATGGTTGCCCTTGGTTCCTTCGTAATAGATCATGGCCGCTCCGATAATACCCATAACTTTTTGTGCATCATTACCCCCATGCCCCAAACTAAATGCTGCCGAAGAAACCAGTTGGAGTTTTTTAAACCAACCTTCTGCTTTATATGGATTCGATCGTTTACAGAGGTGCACAATAAGGATGGTAATAAAAAACGCGATCGTCATACCTATTAATGGTGCAAAGAATATGAATAAGAAAGTGGGTATCACTTTTACATAATTAATTACATCTACCCCTGCATTACTAAAGCCACCCGCATGGGCCAGGGCCGCCCCTACAAAACCGCCCATTAATGTATGTGAAGAACTCGAAGGTATACCAAACCACCAGGTAACCAGGTTCCAGATAATGGCTGCGATAATACCCGCCAGGATCACTTCCAGGGTAATGAACTCGGCATGTACCCATTTGGCTACTGTATTACCAATACCAAATTCCTTAAAAACATATTTTGAAATAAAGAAAGCCGCAAAGTTAAAAAATGCTGCCCATATCACTGCCTGGAAAGGGGTAAGTACTTTGGTAGAAACAATGGTAGCAATAGAATTTGCGGCATCATGAAACCCATTGATATAATCGAAAATGAATGCTAAAACAATGATAACGATGAGCAGAGTGAACATAAGCGATTTTTTTTCGTAAGCCTCGAAAGTGAATAGCGAGCAGTAAATAGCAAGTTCTTCTCACTACCCCCTACTTCCTACGCACAAAAAAAATTATGCGTATTTTATAATGATTGACTCTATCACATTGGCTGCATCCTCACATTTATCGGTAACGATTTCCATTACCTGGTATATTTCTCTTTTCTTGATTACTTCCTTAAAATCATTCTCCTGCTGGAAAAGCATTTCAATACTCATATCAAATACATCATCTGCCTGGTTTTCTATGCTATTTACTTTTACCATGGCTTCTGTCATCTCACGCAGGTTCTTCATATCCCGCAAACCAAAAACCGCTTTTTTAATTTCAATGGAACCCTGTAATATCAGGTCGGCCATTTTTTGAATACCGGTATCGTTGGGATTAACACTGTAAAAATTGATCTTTTTAGCAGAAGCATAAATATAATCGCAGATATCATCCAGGGCAGATGCCAGGTAGTGAATGTCTTCCCGGTCGAAAGGGGTAATAAAATTCCTGCCTAACTCAGTAAAAATACGGTGGGTATTATCATCATTCTTGTGCTCAAGGTCTTCTATATGGGCCAGTATGGCTGCCCGCTTGTTATTGTCGGGCTCACTTACCATTTCTTTAAGTTTGATACCCATTTCATGCACTTTTTCAGCTACGTCTTCAAATAGTTCATAAAAGACTTTGTTCTTTGGCATGAAAAAACGACCGAAGTTGTTAATACCCATACAATGATTATTTAGGCAAAAATAGGGTTATGAAAGGGATAGTTGCAGCAGCACTGATAATTAATGATTAGATAATATTGGTTATTTCTGTTTTTTTGTATTAGAAACAGTCCCTGCCGGTTATTTGATAATAGTTTCATTGCATTGGGTTCATATAAGTTTAACATTGGAGGGCCAATTTTACCTATAGTTTATAGCAATTAAGCAGTTTCTCATGTTAGTGCCCCGATTTCTATCGGGGTTTTTTATGATACACCTACTCTTTTCGCGAATCCAGCGTAAAACCGATGGTGGTTCCCAGGTCTACTTTACTTCTTACATGCATGGTTTGGCCATGGGCTTCTATAATATGTTTGCAAATAGCGAGCCCGAGCCCGGTTCCACCCACATCCCGGCTACGGCCCCGGTCGGTGCGGTAAAACCGTTCAAAAATACGGGGCAGATGTTCCTCAGAAATGCCAATCCCGTCATCACTGAATTCAATCAGTACATGCTTCCCATCTGTTTTATAGATGCTGGCCACAATACTGCCATCTTTTTTGCCGTATTTGGTGGCATTTTCCAGCAGGTTATTGATCACCTGGCGTATTTTCTCCTTATCTGCAAAAACAGTAATAGGCGATTCGCAACCTTTTTTAATACTACAACGGATATTTTTGGTTCCCATTTTAATCGAAAGGGTCTCATATATTTCCCTGATCATATCCTGTATTACAAAATTCTCTTTGTATAATGGCTGCTGGCCACTTTCCAGCCGGGCTATCTCATCAAGGTCTTCTACCAGGTTCACCATCCTGTCAACATTTCTTGCCGCATTTTCTAAAAAGCGGATATTCACTTCTGGATTGTTAATAGCTCCGCTCAATAAAGTATCCACATATCCCTGAATAGCAAAAATGGGGGTCTTGAATTCATGGGCCAGGTTTTGTAAAAATTCTTTCCTGTAGGCTTCATTGGTCTTGAGTAATTCAATCTCAGCGCTTCGTTGTTCGGCCCATTGTTCCACGTCCTGCCTCACTTCATCAATGCCTTTTTGGGGGAGTATGTATTTATAATAGGTTTCTTCCCGTTTGCTTGCCTTGGTCTGGTAAATAAATTTATAAATGAGTTTAATCTTCCGGTAAATGAATGATTCCAGTACAAACCTTATTAACAGGTAGCTGCCAATAAAAGTGATCACAAAAGAAATTAATGCGATGATCCAATCCGGCCTTAATACCCAAATACCTATTCCGATAGGTACAGATAATGCCAATGCGGTAAAAGCAGATAATTGTTGTGGGGAAAGGTTTTTTGTTTTAAACATGTTTGGAAGAGACAAGATTCAAGATTCAAGTTACAGGATTCAGGGAATAAGACACAGGCACAAGTATGTTGGAGAAAATATCAATGGAAGAAAACCGGTTCTTGTTTCCTGCTTCTTGGACCTTGTGTCTTGGACCTTGATACTTGACGCCTGGTATCACCATTAAAGCTCGAACTTGTATCCCACACCCTTAACCGTGGTTATACAATCTACCCCCAGCTTTTGCCTTACTTTCCGGATATGTACATCAATGGTTCGGTCGCCTACAATTACATCATTACCCCAAACCTGAGAGAGGATCTCATTACGCAGGAAAACACGGCCCGGGCGGGAAGCCAGTAAATATAATAATTCAAACTCTTTTTTGGCGAGGATCAGTTCTTTCCCGTCAATGGTAACCAGGAATTTAACCGGGTCAATATTGATGTTTCCTAATTGGATATCTTTTCCGGTCTCTTTATTATTCATCCGCCTGAACAGTGCATTAACACGGCTTACGAGCACTTTAGGACTAATGGGTTTGTTTACATAATCATCAGCACCCGTTTCAAGTCCTTTGATCTGGGAGGCTTCGTCACTCATGGCGGTTAAAAAAATGATGAGCGTATCTTGGAAGATGGGTTGAGAACGGAGTATCTGGCATACTTCTACCCCTGTTTTCCGGGGCATCATTATGTCTAAGATGATCAGGTCGGGATGAAGTTGTTTAGCCCTTTCAATGGCTTCATTGCCATCTTTGGCGGTATATATCTCATAACCTTCTTTGCCAAGGTTATAACTTACTATTTCTAAAATATCCGGTTCATCGTCTGCTATCAGTATCTTTTTCGCCTTGCCTTCCATGAGTTAACCTAATGTTTACATAAAATTAATTTTAAAGAACCGCAATTTGGGGTTTTGGCTTTATTATGTTATTGTTAACTGCAAAAAGTGGGGAAAA
>JANXUL010000012.1 GCA_025356235.1 Bacteroidota bacterium | reverse complement strand
GGAAGGGATTGTTTAATGATGTTTTGATGCGAATGATTCAACAAATTCCCCATCCTTACTATTATCTAAAAACCCTTTGCGTTTATAATACCTAATCCTGAATTTAATAAATAATACTGTTTTACTAGGTTCTTATATTTCTACATTAAAATTCATGCCACGAGCCTGCCAGAAACAGGCATTCTGGAAGAATGCGTAAATCATACAAATTATTTTCACAACCTTGTAACAAATAAGCAATTCCATTAACAGAATTTTATGTTCCAATTCTTCCTATTACTTATTCATATGATAAACATGAATATGAAATCGAAAAAATATTCTCCCTTCAGGTAAATATTTCACCTGCTTCTAAAAGTTATCTCAGGCTTTCAATAATAAAAGGTTAATGAGTATGCTTGTTCGATTTGAAAAAGTAAAGGCAGCTACTCTTAATAAGAAATAATTAATTACGCTTTTCTGAAAAGATATCTGCTACCAATAGTGATGGGCAAATCAATTTCTACTGGATCATAACTCATCTTACCACCGCCAACTTGATATAAGGTTATTAAGGGTTTTTTATCCGTAACCCAGTTAAAACCTGTGATTAATGTAATTTTTTTACTTAATCGTGTAACACATTCCCGAGTCGATTAACAGAATTTTGTGATGTATTTGTTACGCTAATCTTAAAAGTCTGCAATACATTTTAAACTTCTATTATGAAAAAAAATCCTTTATCAACCCAGCTTACCCTTTTACAAACATGTAAGAGTTTCGTCAGGCTTTTCAATAATAAATGGCTGATCGCGTTATTGCTGGTCGTTTTTGCAGCCGGCTGTAAAAAAGTAACCGAAGTATCAGGAATTGTTAATGTTTGTCCTGTAGTAGTCTCAACTGACCCCCTTGATAAAGCGGTTGATGTTGCACTTGGTAAACTAATTTCAGTAACCTTCAATACTGATATAAACCCCAGCACGGTTAATGCTGCTTCATTTAGTATCAAACAAGGTTCCCAAATTATTTCCGGAACTGTTTCTCCTACTGCTAATGCGGCAGTTTTTACATTTAAACCGGATGTTCCTCTTTTACCTTTTACCAAGTATACGGGTACAATTACAACCGCTGTTACAGATAAATTCCGTACGGCAATGGTTGCTGATTATGTATGGACATTCACTACCATTCCCCAACTAACCATATCAGCTAGTCCTGCTGCAGGCGGAACATTTGTTGGTGCAGGAACATTTGCGCAGGCATCAACCGTTACCGTAAGCGCTACACCAAATACAGGTTATACATTTACCAGCTGGACAGATAGCGGAACCACAACAATAGCTTCAACAAGCCCTAGTTATCAGTTTAAAATGGCTGGAAACAGGGCATTGGTAGCAAACTTTACCCTTATTCCTCCTGCTAAATTTGCTGTTGTTTTATCATCTAATCCTGCTGCCGGTGGATCAACGTACGGCTCGGGTTCTTATGATGTAGGTTCAACAGTAACCGTAATCGAATCACCAAATCCTGGATATACTTTTCTTAACTGGACAGAAAACGGAACAGTGGTTTCTACCAGTTCAAGTTTCCAGTTTACGATCGCAGGTAACAGAACCTTTGTGGCAAACTTCAGCATTATACCTGCCTTACAATATGCGGTGATATTATCTTCCAATCCTGCTGCAGGTGGTACCAACACAGGATCAGGCTCATACACTGCCGGAACTTCTGTTACGATAACAGCTACACCTAATACGGGATACAGTTTTGTGAGTTTCACAGAAAACGGGAGCGTTATTTCTACCAGTTCCAGTTTTACTTTCCCCATCAATTCAACCAGAACAATCGTTGCCAATTTCGTAATCAATACTTACACGTTAACGACAACAGCGAATCCTGCAGGTGGCGGAACCATTACAAAAAATCCCGATCAACCGAAATATGATTATGGCACACAGGTACTGCTTACCGCAACACCTGCTACAGGCTATACATTTACCAATTGGACAGAGAATGGATCGGTTATTTCAAAAAGTGCTGCATTACAGATTAGCATGACCAGTAACAGGGTATTGGTGGCAAATTTTACACTAAACAGTTACGGATTAACCTTAACAATAAATCCAACAACTGGTGGAACCGTGACAAAAAATCCGGACCGTGCATCGTATGACAGCGGAACAACGGTACAACTTACCGCTACAGCAAATCCAGGTTTTACATTTACATCATGGGCAGGAGATGCATCGGGTTCAACCAATCCTTTGAATGTTCTGATGAACGCTAATAAAAATATCATTGCCAACTTTACCGCAGTTGTACCTATCGTAAACTTAGCTACCGCTGCTAATTTCGGGGCTTTTGGCGGAAATGCAGGAATAACTAACCAGGGTATCAATACTGTAATTAATAATGGCAGTATCGGTACCACCGCAGCTTCTACCTTGATAACAGGGTTTCATGATAATACCGGAGATAAGTACACAGAAACACCGCTTAATATTGGTAATGTAACAGGAAGAATATATACAGATGCACCGCCACCGGTAATATTCGGACCAGGTGGTCCATTTGGTGGAAATGCCGTAACAAAAGCAATTGCTGATCAGGGACTTGCTGATGCCAATGCAGCGTATATCAGTATTTCACCTGCTTCCAAACCAGGTGGTATAGATCCGGGTGCAGGTGAGTTGGGTGGCTTAGTACTCGCACCGGGTGTTTATAAATCTGCCAGTGGCACTTTTAAAATATCCCTGCTTGACCTTACCCTTGATGCAAAAGGTGACCCTAATGCCGTATGGATTTTCCAGACAGCGGCAGGCCTAACAGTAGGTACGCCAGCAGGTGCACGAAATGTTAAACTCGTTGGCGGGGCTTTAGCCAAGAATGTATTTTGGTATGTTGGAAGTCAGGCAGTTATTAACTATGCAGGTGGCGGCACCATGGTAGGAACTGTGATAGCTAATTCAGGGGTTACCATATCCTCTCCTGCATCATCAGTTGTTGGACCGCAATCAACAGTTAATGGCAGGGTACTTTCACTGGTATCTTCTGTAACTATGGTAAACACAACTATTAATAACCAATAAATAGAATAAAACATCCTGCCTATTGGCAGGATGTTTATCCCACTAAAACAACAGCACTCATTTTAA
Organism: Bacteroidota bacterium; assembly: GCA_025356235.1. GTDB lineage: Bacteria > Bacteroidota > Bacteroidia > Chitinophagales > Chitinophagaceae > Sediminibacterium. The sequence continues at coordinate 21,358 of JANXUL010000012.1, read as the reverse complement.
AAAAGAAAAATATGTTACAATCATATCCAACAAAAAAAAGATTTGCACTCCTGTTCCTGGTGTTGGTTTTTGCAGGCATAACAGGTCACACACAAGCAGTAAAAAGGGTACAACCTGCATGGTGGTTTGGGGTATCGGGCGCAGCCAACTCTAACCATTTCCGTGGCACAACTCAAATGCTCAACAATAACTTAACTGTACCAACAGCTTTCCATAAAGGAGAGGGAATTAAACCTTATGCATCTGTATTGATGGAGTACCGACCGGGGAAAGTATTGGGTGGTATGTTAAATGTAGCCTACGATAACCGCGGTGGTAAATTTGATGAAGTAATTGCACCCTGCAACTGCCCTGCAAATTTAACAACCAATCTCGGCTATGTTACCATTGAACCCAGCTTACGCATCGCGCCATTTGCATCTGCATTTTATATATTTGCCGGACCAACCATTGCTTTTAATGTAACTAAAACATTCGAGTACACCCAGTTTAAACAGCCTGATACCAAAGCTGACTGGAGCGATCTGCGCAGTCCGGTATTCGCTGCACAAGCAGGTGCTGGTATTGATATTCCGCTGTCTAAAAAAACAGCTGAAACACAAATGACGTTGTCACCCTTCGCCTCATTTCAGACTGATTTACTTAACAGCCCCAGAAAAGTAGAATCATGGTCTGTTTATACAATTCGTGCGGGTGTAGCGTTAAAATTTGGTACTGGAAAGAAATCAGCTTTACCAATAGCAGCCCCTTCAACGATAACCATCAGGGATACGATAAACATGACTGCTAAAGCCATGGAAAAAGATGTACAGTTTTCCGTTAGGGCACCGAAAATAGTTCCGGGAAATCGCCAGGTGAAAGAAACATTCCCATTACGTAATTCTGTATTTTTTGATATGGGCTCCACAGAAATACCTAACCGTTATGTAATGTTAAACCAACAACAGGCTACAGGGTTTAAAGAAGAACAATTACAGGAAAGCCAGCCAAACAACTTAAATACAGGTCGCTCTGCCAGGCAGTTAGCGGTATATCATAATATTTTAAACATCCTTGGAGACCGTTTACGTTCCAATCCACAAAGTTCAATTGCTTTAGCCGGTGCATCAGATAAAAATCCCACTGAGGGAAAAATTCTTGCTGAAAATATCAAGCAATATTTAGTAACTGTATTTGGAATTAATGGTTCCAGAATCAGTACAGAAGGAAGAGACAAACCGGTTATCCCATCAGAACAACCCGGTGCAACCAGAGAACTTGCCTTGTTACGTGAAGGTGACCGCAGGGTTGATATTGTAAGTACTTCCCCGGAATTACTGTTGCAGGTAGGCGGAGCCAATTCAGAATTTTTAAAGCCTGTACAAATAAGGGCGATGCAGCAAGATCCATTAGACAGTCATGTTATCTTTACTGTTGATGGAGCCAATGAGTTACTGAATTCATGGAACGTGGATGTAACCGATGAGAAAGGAACTGTGCAACACTACGGACCTTATACCCAGGATCAGGCATCTGTTTCTGGCAAAACAATTTTAGGTAATAATACACAGGGCAACTATAAAATTATGATGAATGGCCAAACAAAAACAGGCCGTACTATTACGAAAGAAAGTTCTGTTAGCTTACTGAAAATGGATGATGTTAAACAGGAAGGACAGCGTTATAGCATCCTGTTCGATTTCGATAGATCCAAAACCATTGCCAGTTACGAAAAATTCCTTACCGATATAGTAACCCCATTAATTCCTGAAAATGGCACCGTAATCATTCATGGCCATACCGATATTATTGGTGAAGAAAAATATAACCTGACACTATCCCGTCAAAGAGCAAAAGATGCACAACAGATCATTGAACGTGCTCTACAAAATGCCGGTAAAAAAGGCGTTAAATTTGAAACTTACGGGTTTGGTGAAGACACAGGCATGGCTCCTTTTGAAAATAATCTTCCTGAAGAACGCTTTTATAACAGGGCGGTGATTATAGATATCATACCTGCCAAGTAAAATAGGCAGGCTCTTTTACAAACACCGGGCATAAATCATTTGATGATTTTACCCGGTGTTTTTTGTTTTTTTTTATTAATGTCTACCATCACCCGGGAACAAAATTATTTTGATCTATGCTCCACACATCAACAGTTGCATCCCCATACACAAAATATTTTTTTACAGGCAATCCCAGGGCAAGTATTATGGATAATTAGTGATACACTTATCATCTTTTTTAGTTACCTTGTTTAATGTAAAATAGGTGCCTTTACAAAGTGATGATATAGCCTCCTTTTTTGTGAATAACTTCTTTAAAAGCAGTTATGTATAAATGAAATAAAGGGAATTTACCAACAGTACGGACATGCTGGTTATTTAACAGGCAAACAAGAAAGATGTGATAATTTTTAAACAACTCTGGTTATTAGCACAGCATGCATCCACATATGTAAGTGTCCTGCTAGTAAGCCAAAAAACCAGCTGGTCAATATTGACCTTCGAGATATACAACCAACCCTAACATGAAGTTATACATCAAATACATGGTCAGCCAGCGGTGTAAAATGATGGTGAAAGAAGAACTGAGGAATCTCGGACTACATTTTATCGTAGTTGATCTTGGTGAAGTGGAGATTATGGAAAATATTTCTCCTGAAGTAAGGAACCAGTTGAAACTGGCCTTATTAAATTCCGGACTGGAATTGATGGATGATAAAAGGGCCGTTTTGATTGAAAAAGTAATTAATGTGATTACTGAAATGATCCATGATACCGATGAGTTGCCGAAAATGAATTATTCTGATCACATCAGTGAAAAATTACATTATGATTATACGTATCTGTCTAACTTATTCTCAGAAGTAAAAGGAATTACCATACAACAGTTTATTATCATACATAAAATTGAAAAGGCTAAAGAATTACTATTATATGATGAGTTGAACCTTACTGAGATATCGTATCAACTGCATTACAGCAGTGTGGCACATTTATCCAATCAATTCAAAAAAATTACCGGCCTCACGCCTACCCATTTTAAAAAATTAAAAAACAGAAGACGAATCCCGATTGAAGATATTGGAAATGAAACAGACTGAATAAAAATTATATAACGTTTAAAAGTGTGATGTAAAAGTGGAAATTATAGAAAAAAGAGAATCACAATACGCCAGGAGCCTGATAGAGGCCAGCCTCGATCCATTGGTTACCATCAGTACCGAAGGTAAGATCACAGACATGAACCAGGCAACTGTGAATATTACCGGCTCAACACGTGAAAAATTAACCGGCACTGATTTCTTTAATTATTTTACCGATCCTCAGAAAGCACGGGAAGCTTCCAGGGAAGTATTTGCAAAAGGTTCGGTATCAAATTATCCCTTAACGATAAAAGATCAGAAACACACCGATGTATTGTTTAATGGTTCTGTATACAAAGACGAAGAAGGAAACATATTGGGTGCAGTAGTAGTGGCAAGAAATATTACTGAACAAAATAAGACGGAAACAGAATTAACAGAAGCAATTGTTTTTGCCGAACTCGCAACAGGCATTGCTGAAGAAGCACAGAGCAAAGCCGAAACCGCTACCCGTATTGCAGAAGATGCCGTAAAGTCGAAACAGCAGTTTCTATCAAATATGAGCCACGAAATCCGCACGCCGATGAATGCCATCATCGGGTTTACGAAAGTGGTATTAAAAACAGATTTATCACCCAAACAAAGAGAATATTTAACGGCGATCAAAATAAGTGGAGACGCATTGATCGTACTTATTAATGATATACTCGATCTGGCAAAAGTGGATGCGGGTAAAATGACCTTTGAACACACTCCTTTTAAAATGGCCGCATCCATATCAGCGATGCTACATTTATTTGAACCCAAGATCCAGGAAAAAAATCTACAACTTATTAAACAATATGATACCAATATTCCGGAGGTATTACTCGGTGACCCGGTTCGACTTCACCAGATTATCTTAAACCTTGTAAGTAATGCAGTGAAATTTACTTCAAAGGGAGAAATTAAAGTGAGTGTAAACCTGCTGAATGAAGATGAAGAGAAGGTAACCATTGAGTTTATAATAGCGGATACCGGCATGGGAATAACAGAAAATAAGCTTGAAAAGATATTTGAAAATTTTCAGCAGGCTTCCAGCAGTACGTCCAGGTTATATGGGGGCACCGGATTAGGCCTTGCCATTGTTAAGCAATTAGTGGAACCGCAAGGTGGGCGTATCAGCGTAAAAAGCAAAGTTGATGAAGGTTCACAATTCAGTTTTACCCTGAGTTTTCGAAAAACAACTGCTGAAGCCGAAACAGTATCAGAATTAATTAAATTGGATACCGAAATAAAAAGTATTAAAATACTGGTTGTTGAAGATATTCCTCTTAACCAGCTGTTGATGAAAACCCTGTTGGATGATTTTAACTTTGAATACGATATTGCCGCAAACGGGTTAATAGCTATCGAAAAAATGCAAACCAAATCCTATGACCTCGTTTTGATGGATTTGCAGATGCCTGAAATGAACGGATTTGAAGCGACAGAATATATCCGAAAAAAAATGGAGTCACAAATCCCTATTATTGCCTTAACCGCCGATGTAACTACCGTTGACCTTGCAAAGTGTAAAGCGGTGGGCATGAATGATTATATCGCGAAACCACTTGACGAAAGATTATTATACAGTAAAATAGTAGGGTTGATAAAAAAACCTGTATTGATAAACTATAACGAAGAAAAAGAATCTGAACTTTCTAAAAAACCAAGATGCATTGATCTGGGTTATTTAACCCACCGTACAAAATCCAATCCAAAATTAATGATGGAAATGATTTCCCTTTACCTGGAACAAACCCCTCCATTAATAAATGTCATGAAACAGAGTTATATGAATAAAGACTGGGATTCTTTGCAGGCAGCCGTGCATAAAATGATCCCTTCCTTTTCTATAATGGGGATTAGTTCAGATTTCGAAAATATGGCAAAAAAAGTACAGGAATATGCAAATACACAGCACAAGGATGATGGGATACACGATATGGTGCTGCAACTGGAAAATATTTGCTCCCAGGCATGTATAGAATTAGAAGAAGAATTCCATAGAATTAAAAAAAATGACTTATGAACAACAAAGCTGTAATAAAACTTTTTTTAGTAGATGATGATGTCGTTTTTTTAAAATCACTCGAGATTGATTTTCTGCAACATGGGGATTTCATCATTGAAACGTTTGTTACGGGAGAATTGTGTGTGAAAAACTTATCAAATAACCCTGACGTTATCATTCTGGATTACTTTCTTGATGGAATTGATAAAAATGCAATGAACGGAATAGAAACATTGGATAAAATAAAAGCCGTAAATCCAGATATGCCCGTTATCATGTTATCTGCGCAGGATAAAATTGATGTAGCCATCAATTGTATGCACCACAAAGCTTTTGATTATGTAGTAAAAAGTGAAACCGCTTTCATGCGTTTGCAAAAAATCATCACTACTATTTTCCAGCATAAAAAAATGGAAAAAGAACTGAATTGGTATATGGAAAGAATGTAATGCCCTACACTGCCACCTGAAATTGACAACCATCTTCTGCATTCCGGATATGTAAAGAATGTAACATTTTTTACAACATCTGTAATACTTACCCCGGTTAAGGTAGCCACCTTTGTATTGTCGTTAAACCATTTCAACTTAATCCGGCAGGAAAGAATCATTGTGTGGATGAATGATTCATGTACCTTCTAAAAGCTATTATTTTGGTTATTTATTTAAAAAATATCTTTACTGATGCAGGTAATGTAACACGCTTTACTGCAAGGTTTTTCAAAGAAATAATCAGGCCGCCATTTGAAATAAAGGAATTTATCAGGCAATGCTACACGATCGGATATAAATCCCTTCCCCTGGTGGGCATTACAGGTTTTATTATGGGCTTGGTAATGACCATTCAAACCAGACCTACCCTTGCGCAGTTTGGAGCAGAATCATGGTTACCGGGCATGGTGGCACTTTCTTTAATAAGGGAAATCACACCGGTAATCACCGCGTTAATATGCGCCGGTAAAATCGCATCGGGTATTGGTGCGGAATTGGGCTCCATGAAAGTGACGGAGCAAATAGATGCAATGGAAGTATCAGCGATCAATCCATACAAATACCTGGTGGTTACCCGTATATTAGCAACTACCCTTATGGTTCCCTTACTCGTAATATTTGCCGATGGAATTGGCATACTTGGTGGTTACATAGGTATTAATATTCATAGTGATGTTAATCTATACAGATATTTTTCACAGGTACTTGCCTCCTTGGCGTTTCTAGACATCGTGCCCCCTACAATCAAAACTTTTTTCTTTGGTTTTTTTATCGGGCTGATTGGTTGCTATAAAGGATTTAATGCAGCCAACGGAACAGAGAGTGTAGGTAAAGCAGCGAATTCAGCAGTAGTAGCCGCTTCACTTGCCATATTTATTATTGATATGCTGGCAGTACAAATAACAGACCTTTTTTTCTAAGAATAATGATACAGGAAGAACCAAATATTCAAATACCCAACAATACTGAAAATTCAGTACCGGATATTACCATCAAAGGATTGTACAAATCATTTGGAGAAAACAACCCCATATTACAAGGCGTTAACCTTACAGTAAAAAAAGGTGAGAATCTGGTTATCCTCGGGAAATCAGGTTCAGGAAAATCAATAACCATTAAATGCCTAGTACGGTTGGTGGAAGCAGATAAAGGTGAGATATTCGTGTTTGATACAGACATCAACACACTGGGTAATTCTCAATTAAATGCCATCAGGGCAAGGATTGGCTTTCTTTTTCAAAACTCCGCTTTATATGATTCAATGACAGTAAGGGAAAACCTTTCGTTTCCGTTAAAGCGACATTCAAAACAATTAACTACAGATGAAGTGGATGCAGCCATTACAGAAGTACTGGAAAGTGTTGGCCTGGCCGATGCAATAGATAAAATGCCATCAGAATTATCGGGCGGTATGCGCAAAAGGATTGGTCTGGCAAGAACCCTGATCTTAAAACCTGAGATTATGCTGTATGATGAGCCTACTACCGGTCTGGACACCATTACCTCAAGGGAAATTAGTGAACTGATATTGGCCATCCAGAAAAAAAATAAAACAACTTCGATCATCATCACACATGATATGGCCTGCGCTAAATTAACCGGTGACAGGATCGTGATTTTGAAAGATGGGGTAATTGACGCGGAAGGCACTTACGAAGAATTAGAAAAAAGCAGCGACGAATGGGTTCGTTCTTTTTTCATTTAATCAATCAATAAAACAATAAAAATGAATAAGGAATCGGGGGCAACATGGAAATTGGGAATGTTTGTCATTATCGGGTTATTAATATTCGCCGCAGCTGTATATTTTATAGGCAAGCAGCAGAATTTATTTGGCTCAACATTCCATCTAACATCACAGTTTAAAACAGTCAGCGGTTTGAAAATTGGAAACAATGTACGTTTTTCAGGCATTAACGTAGGCACTGTTGAATCTATAGAATTGATTACCGATACTTCTGTAGTGGTTAAACTGGCTATGAAAAAAGATGTACAGAAATTTATTAAAACAGATGCAAGAGCCAGTATTGGTTCGGATGGTTTGATGGGAGACAAAGTACTTACTATTTACCCGGGTACTTTTACGAATAGCCCTGTAAAAGACAATGCCCTGATTGTTTCGAAAAACCCGGTAGAAATGGATGATGTAATGGCCAGTGTAAAAAGAAGTGTAGATAATATTGACATCATAACCGGCCAGCTTTCAGAGTTTACCTATAAGCTGAATAACGGAAAAGGTGCTTTATCAAAATTGATGAATGATGAAAAATTTGGAAAAAACCTTGATGCAACGATGACAAATCTAAAAACAGGGTCAAAAGGATTAAGTGATAACATGCAGGCTGCGCAAAGTAATTTTTTATTAAAAGGGTTTTTTAACAAAAAGAAAAAGGCAGAAGCTAAAAAAGCAGCTGACGCAAAAAAAGAAGCTGATTTAAAAAAAGAAACTGACGCAAAACAAATTGAGGATAAGAAAAAGAAGGTATCCTCGAAACAGTAAAATTATAAAATAGCATAAGGTACACTTAACATTTAAATCATCTATATGAAAACAGCAGGAATAGTATTGATCATAATCGGTATACTCATGATAGCTTATACCGGCTTCAATTATGTAACTACCGAAAAAGTGGTTGACCTGGGGCCTATCCAGATAAACCAGAAAAAAAGCCACCCGGTTCAATGGTCACCTATTGTTGGTGGTGTATTTCTGGTAGGAGGTGTTATAATTATAGCCCTTGATAAACGAAAAAGCAATTAATAGATATGTGTGATTTATGTAATTTTTAATTGCCGAAATGTAAATCCTGCATCATTAAAGCGTTTCATCTTTATCATTCAAAATATTTAGAATGCATAAGAAGGAAAAAAATAACACACCAACCACAGATCCGATTATTCTGGAAGACCGATACCCGGCATACCCGGCCACAGAAGATATATACAATAAATGCCATGAAGAGGTAAATATCAACCCTGCGGATATTTCCAAATTGAAGGAACAGAATGCAAACGGGCAAAATAATGTTAAAGATTTTACTGAAGATATATCTGGAGATGACCTCGATATTCCCGGAACAGAATTGGATGATAATGAAGAAAATACAGGAAGTGAAGATGAAGAGAATAACCATTATAGTTTAGTGGCAGATATGCATAACGGCTTAGAAGAAGACAAAGGTGAATAATACCACTCACCTATCTGATTAAATCAAATCAATTTAAAAAAATGACAAAAGCAATGTACTTAGGTGTTTGGATGGATCATGCAAGTGCCCATCTTATGGAATATTCAACAGAAGCGATAGAAACCATAATCATTTCTTCAGACTCCGGTCATCCGGAAAAAGAACATGGATTTGGGAGAAATGAAAATATTATGCATAACAAGGAGCAGCACCAATTAGCGGATTATTACAAAAGGTTGGGTGATATTATTCAAAACTACCAGGAAGTACTTCTTTTTGGTGCTACTGATGCAAAAGTTGAATTGGTGAATATATTAAAGGCAAACCATCATTTTGAAAAAATAAAATTCGAAATAAAAACAACAGATAAAATGACAGATAACCAGCAGCATGCATTTGTCAGGGATTACTTTTCAAAACACTGACTTCACAACATACTTCAATAATATCCTGTGTGTATGGCAAACCAAATGAAATGGTCAATAGATAAAACCCATAGCGAAATCAGTTTTACCGTAAAGCATTTAATGATGCTGCCTGTTAAAGGTCTTTTCAAAACATTTGATGCAAGTATCTATTCAAGTGATAAAGTGTTTACAAATGCTGAGGTAAAGATTTGGATTGACGTATCATCCATTAGCACTGATGATACAAACTGTGATACGCATTTGAAAAGCATTGATTTTTTTGACGTTGTTCGTTACAATCAAATTACATTCACATCAAACCTGATTGAAAAATCCGGCTCAGCTGATACTTATGTATTATCTGGCGATTTAACCATAAAAGGAATAACCAAAAATCTGAATTTAATTGTACAAGCTGAGGGGCAGTCAACCGATTCGGCAGGTATTGAAAAAAACATTTTTACGATTACAGGAAAATTCAACCGAACAGACTGGGGCCTTACCTGGAATAAGCCAATGATAACCGGTGGCTTACTGGTGGGTGAAGAGGTATACATCGCGTGTAAGGTTGAACTCATCCATGCAGTTCAGGAGTCCGCCGTAATGGAATCGATTTTAGCAGATAAGCCTGGCACTAAGAGTAGCTGATAACCCATTAGAACAGATAGCCCTCAATTCAAAAGTCATACTTACTTTGTGTAATATGTGAATAATGTAATTTATTCTAAAGTTTGTGTAATGCTATACGGAAAAAAGGAGTCCACCTTTATAGTGTGAAAAACAATTCACACCTAATAAAGAAATCATGATAAACCTAACAGAAATAAAAGGGAACTGGAAAGAGACAAAAGGTAAATTAAAACAAAAATTTGCTATGCTTACAGATAACGATCTGCTGTTGGCAAAAGGCAAGCAGGAAGAGATGGTTGGCAGGCTGCAGGTAAAACTCGGCAAAACAAAAGAAGAAATATATAAAGTTATTTCTGAACTATAATGTTACGTCTTAACATGACTGGTATTACAAGCCTACAAAATGAACTATTAACTATTTCAAAATTGTATCAATGATGTTCAGAATGTGGGAAGTACACATGAAATATATTTTCGTGTTCAGTAATATGGCAAAGCAGTTTAAATAGAAAGACCTAAAATGATAAATATGAAAAAATCAATTGTAGTAATGTCAGCAGTCAAAAATTTAACAGGTAAAATCGGCAAATAATCTTAAAAACAAAAAAAATGGGACAATCAAACGAAACAGGAAAATTAATTGGCGCCATATTATTAGGTACTGCTATAGGCGCAGTTTTAGGAACCATTTTCGCACCTGATAAAGGCAGTGAAACCAGGAAGAAAATTTTAGCAAAAGGTGATGACCTTACAGATGCCATAAAAGATAAAATCACCGATTTATTCGATGAGGCAAAAAAAGAAACCGGAACAATGAAAGACAAAGCAAATTCACTTTTTGAAAAAGGAGCAGCAAGAGTTGATCATTTAGAATTAAAGTAACCACTTTTCGTAAAGAATATCCAAAAGTAAAATGTGGCAATCGGGATACCAACATCCCGGTTGCTATTATTAAAATCGTTTATATGCAAGCTAAAGCAAGTTTAATCGAACCTCTTTTAGAAAAAGTTGAAAAATATGGAAAATCAAGTTTAGAATTAATAAAACTTAAAACCATAGATAAAACAGCAGATTTTTCATCTACATTGATCTCCCGTTTACTACTGGTGATGGTTATTCTTTTTTGCGTTTTGGCTTTAAACATAGCCGCTGCACTTTGGCTTGGCGAATTACTGGGGAAAAATTATTACGGGTTTCTTGCCGTGGGTGGCTTCTATGCCTTGGTTTCAGTTGTTTTATTGTTTATACACCCGTTAATTAAAACGCGTGTAACCAATTCAATTATTGCACAAATGTTTAAGTAACCCTGTATGCAAAAAATTACAACAGCAGCTGAGCTGAAAACAGCCATTAAAGAACTTGAAGCTATTCAGGCTAATGAACTCTCCCTGATAAAAGGAGATTTTTTACATATATGCGATAGCTTACAACCAGTAAACCTCCTAAAGAATAGCTTTAAAAGCATTATCGCTTCCCCTGGTTTAAAGGATAACATCATTGATACCTCAATTGGCTTAGCAGCAGGCCTTTTATCCAAAGCAATCATCATAGGCACCTCGCACAACCCGATAAAAAAATTACTTGGCACCGTACTGCAGGCGGGTGTAACCAATACTACTGCAAAGCATACTGAAACCATTAAGATGTTGGCCGGTAAAGTGGCAAACCTGTTCAGAAAAAAGAAACCTGAAAAAACAACAGCAGGAAATTTATCGGAGTACTAAAAGAGATCCTTTATAACTAATAATTTTGTTGCATGTTAGGCATTCAGTCTTCCCATACTACTTTCTGGGTATCTTGTACCTGAAGCTGCATCTTTGGGAAATATCATATTAATAGCTGCCAAATCACCCGCATCCAGTTTTACTGTCAAAGCACCTGCATTTTCTTCCAGGTAAGTAACCCGTTTAGTGCCGGGGATAGGAAATATATAATCACCCTGTGCCATAACCCATGCCAGTGCCAGTTGGGAAGCCGTACAATTTTTCTCAGCTGCCAACTGTTCTATTTTGGCTACCAGTAATAAATTCTTATCAAAATTCTCTCCTTGAAAACGCGGGGAGAACCGACGAAAATCATCCGCCGCAAAATCTTCATACTGTTTTATCTGCCCGGTTAAAAAACCTCTTCCTAAAGGGCTATAGGGAACAAAAGCAATTCCCAGTTCTTTACAAGTAGACAGTACTTCGCTTTCAGGATCTCTTGTCCACAAAGAATATTCGCTTTGCACAGCAGAAACCGGGTAAACTGCATGCGATTTACGGAGTGTGGCAGCAGATACTTCACTTAAACCAATCGCCCTTACTTTACCTTGTTCTACCAACTTACCCATCGCGCCAACTGTTTCTTCAATGGGTGTCTCCGGGTCAACACGGTGCAGATAATATAAATCTATCATTTCTGTATTCAATCTCTTCAGGCTGGCCTCACAGGCTGATTGTACATAAGCTGGCTTACCGCTAAACCCTCTTAATTGGGGATTATTGGGATCTCTTAGTATGCCAAACTTGGTGGCCAATGTAATGTTTTGTCGCCGACCTTTAAGTGCCCTTCCTACCAGTTCTTCATTTTTGAATGGTCCGTAAATATCTGCGGTATCCCAAAAACCAATACCCAGTTCTAAAGCACGGTCCAGCACCCGCAAACTTTCTGCATCATCGGTTATCCCATAAAACTCGCTCATGCCCATGCAACCCAACCCTAACTGCGAGGTTTTCAATCCCATTGACCCTAATGACCTTATTTGCATATAATCGTATTTGAAGATAAAGTTCAGTAAAACGGTTGATGCTGCAATAATTTATCGAAAGGGCAATAAACCCGGCAGGGATCAAATAAATTATATCAGTGAAAATCTATTTGATCCGTATCATCCGGGTGCTATTATCCTAAATAAATAAAAACTTTCCCAATTTCAAAAGACATCTATCAACTAAATCATGCGACATTTGTTGTTCAACTCAAAAAGAAAAATCATGTCAGCTACCAAAGCATACGCAGCACAAAGTCCCACTACCCCGCTTAGCCCCTTTAATTTTGAAAGAAGAGAAACCGGCCCGAACGACATTAAAATAGATATCCTTTATTGCGGTGTTTGCCATTCGGATATCCACCAGGTAAGAGATGAATGGGGTGGCTCTATTTATCCAATGGTACCGGGTCATGAAATTGTTGGCCGTGTAACCGAGACAGGTAATCTTGTAAAGAATTTTAAAGTTGGCGATATAGCAGGTATAGGTTGTTTTGTTGATTCATGCCGTACCTGTCCAAATTGCCAGTCCGGATTGGAGCAATATTGCGATAATGGAATGGTGGCAACTTACAATGGCAGGGAGAAAGTAACCAATAACCCCACTTATGGTGGCTATTCTACCCAGATCGTTGTTGATGAAAAATATACACTCAAAGTATCTCCCAATCTTCTGTTGGAAGGTGTAGCACCTTTGTTATGCGCCGGTATCACTACTTATTCACCATTGCGACATGTAGGTGTGGGCAAGGGACATAAAGTAGGTGTGTTGGGTTTAGGTGGGTTAGGCCATATGGCAGTGAAATTTGCTGCCGCGTTTGGCGCAGAAGTTACCATGCTCAGTAGTTCCCCATCAAAAGAAGCGGATGCGAAAAAATTAGGTGCCCATCATTTCGCCTTAACATCGGATAAAGCAACCATGAACGGCCTGCAAAATCATTTTGATTTTATATTGAATACCGTTTCTGCACAACATTCATACGGCACTTATCTTGACCTGCTGAATACCAACGGTACCATGATTGTAGTGGGGGTACCACCTACTCCTTCAGAAGTGCCTGCCTTCAACCTGATTATGAAAAGACGTAGTATCATCGGATCATTGATAGGTGGTATTAAAGAAACCCAGGAAATGCTCGATTACTGTGCAGAACATAATATCGTTTCAGATGTGGAAGTGATTAACGTTCAGGATATCAATGGCGCTTATGAAAGAATGATTAAAGGAGATGTGCGCTACCGTTTTGTAATTGATATCGCTTCTTTAAAATAATCCCCCCTCTGCGAAACTCCGTATTTTCTGTATCTCTTAATTGAAAAACATGACCAAAGTCTTAATTGCATTTTTCAATTAAGAGATACAGAAAGTGCACGGAATTTCGGAGAGGATTGATATGCCAAATTGCCTCAGGTGATGATGATGATCAGGGTTTTTCAGAGACTGGCGTAACATTCATTTTCCTCTATAAAGCTTTACTGTCGTAAGGTTGTAATTTTTCTATCCGAAAATGATGCCGGTAGCAGTAGACGTATAATGAAAGAATATTTATATTCACGCCTATTAATCATCCCCCGGAATTTCCTTTTCAACGGATAAGTACTCCGCGAATCCCTGTTTTGTCCATGTTTTCTTCTCCTCTATCCACATACAAACATGGTCTTTAACCTTGGTCAGTAATTGCCAGGCTTCGAGGGTAAGTTTAGCATCTTTGGGATTTTTTTTAGAAATAACTTCTGTACCCAGTTTGGCTATAATCTTGCCATTCTTCTTACGGAATGTATCATTAAAGAATTTGCCGATAGGCGCTTTATCGCCCCCAAACACACAATTCCCCAGTATGATGCCCAATACTTTCTCCTGTTTCTCATCAATAATAATGTTCTGATGGAGATACCCAATCGTAGCGCCGTTTTTATCAACAATAGAAGTCATACAATCGAATGTAGTTACTCACAATAATAACGTAAAACCAGCCGGAATAGCCCGATGCATTAAAAGTTAATACAATGTTCATATTGGGAAGGTATTGGATTGTGAATGGCCAATGGTGAACATCCGGAAATACGCATGTATTGTATCCTTTTCTCAAGGGGGCATAAAAAGTCACTTACTATTACTATTCACTAATTGACAACGGAAAAACTTCAGCTGCGCGTATTCCCTTGGGTATGAAAACTATTCTATCCGGTATCGCTTGAGAATAAGGATATACTTAAGTTATCTTTCCTACCTTCGCAAAAAAACTCATGGGCGTATCAGATCAATTAGCACAAATGAAAGCAGACAAAGCCGCTGCTAATTTACTGGCAGGACAGGATTTCCTGGCTACCAATAAAACAAGGGCGGAAGTAACCGAATTGCCCAGCGGTTTACAGTACGAAGTGCTGGTTACCGGCGCAGGAGAAAAACCCCTGGCACATAATGAAGTAACCTGCCATTACCACGGCACATTAATAGATGGCACTATTTTCGATAGCTCGGTACAAAGAGGGAAACCTGCTTCCTTCCCTTTAAATATGGTAATCAAGGGCTGGACCGAAGGGTTACAACTGATGCCAACCGGCAGCAAATGGCGTTTTTTTATACCGGCAGATTTAGGCTATGGAGACAGGCAGGTAAGCGCACAAATCGGACCCAATAGTACATTGGTGTTTGATGTGGAGCTGATAAGCTTTGTGTAGGTTTTATTTTAATGTTGAAGCTTGAATGATAACAACCCATTTGCAAGCAAGGCACGTTGTTGTATGTTTTCAACAATAGAAGGGATCATTTGAAAATCGCGTGACTTGTCTAAAAAATAATCTGCTCCCAAACGCATACATTCATCCCTATAACCGGCAAATGTATTATTTGTAAGCATAATAATCACAGGCTTCATCACTTTTGTAACGCTCATTTGTTTGAGCATTTCTATGCCACTCATACCTGGCATGTTTATATCCAATACCATTACATCAGGCTCGTAACCGTCCATTATTACCAATGCTGCTTCTGCACTTAACACGGCTTCGGTTCTGCTTACCTGTTTTAATTCGGATAATATCGCTTGTAAACGTTGGAGGATGATGGCAGTATCATCAATCAACAAAACTTTAAGGCCCTTTGTATTCATTTAATAAAATATAATCGAAGTTAGCCCTGTCATAAAATAAGCTTTGTAGCATAGGCTACAAAGCTTATGTAGTTGTTAGACTACCTGGTGGTTTCCCAAGGAAAATATCTTTAAGATGAATGAATGTATTCATCAATATTATTCAGAAGGATTTATAAAACAAGGAATTATAAAAATCATACTAGTATAAAACACTCTATATCCATATAATTTCAATGCAAAGGAAGCCATGTAATGCATCACAAAAAATAGCGTGTTCACTTAATAAAAAGTAAGGATTACATTACTATGTGTAGTTTAAACACTAAGCATATTAAACCAAGATCCTTTTCGAAAATAAAAATGCTTTGCAGCTGGGCTACAAAGCATTTTTATTTTTTTGTCAGAGGCTTTTCAAGGTTGTTCTATAATAATATGCCGAAGGATATCATTATATGGCCATTTCTAAGGATACTGAGTTATTAGGATATCGAGTTAAAGGATCTTGATGGTTATTAGGTTATTGTAATCATACAACATAATAACTACCAGGTGATAAAGAAAGGTAAATCCCGGTCGTATTAAGATAGTATAACCTAAAAATATCACGTAGTAATAAAACTACACGACAGCCCGCTAATTATATGATATTATTCATGATAGCATACTTTACCAGGTCGGCATTATTTTGCAAATGCATTTTTTCCATAATTCTCGACCGGTAAGTGCTGATCGTATTTACGTTGAGCGACAATATCTCGCCAATGGCAGAAATACTTTTACCGGTAACAATCATCTTAAATACTTCAAATTCCCTGTCGGATAATTGTTCATGCGGAGATTGCGTATTATTCTGTTCGATAGAACCAGCCAGTACCTCAGCTACTTCACTGGTTATGTATTTTCTGCCACTAAGTATCTGCTGAACGGCTTTTACCAGTTCATAAGGGGCACTTTCTTTGGTAAGGTAACCAGAGGCTCCGGCTTTTAAAGACCGTACTGCATATTGTTCCGGGGCATGCATACTCAGCATAAGAACGGGTGTTTGCGGGGCATGCTCTTTTATTTGTTTCAATATTTCGATGCCCGAATAACCGGGCATACTGATATCGGAGATGATGATATCCCATTTTTCATGAATAGCTTTTTTCAGCAAATCCGCAGAATCAGCAACATCATGAATATCCGCAAATGGAAAGGATTCTACCAAAATTTTTCGAAGTCCTTCCCGTATAAGGGTATGATCGTCTGCTATCAATATTCTCATTAGTCTATCTCTTTTTATAACCTGGTTTATATATTCCTAAAATCAATTGAAATGCAAAGTTACTACTAATACACTCCCATCGAAAAGTTTACTTTACAATTTACTGCAAAATCATTTCCATTTCAAATATCACACATCTATTTGCAGAAATTCTTTCCGTTCATCAAAAAGACAAAAGAGTGACATGTCTATCACTCCTTTGTCGCATTCTTAAAAATAGAATCTGATGGGTTTTACTCATAGGAAATTGGATGATAAAATAATGCTATATAAACCCCGCATTAACAAATTTTATGCACGGCTTTACTATCACCTAATTAAGTAGTAAGTTATTCACTATCATTAATTAAGGAGTTGTTTTAAACACCGTTTCTAGTCGTTTAAAACACCGAATTTTGTTTTTGGCTATTTTACCTGTTAAAACGCAATCACGGTCTATGATCAGTTGAAAAAACTGGACTGAACAAGCCTGCCCTCTTTTTTTAAAACACATGCTTTATTAACGAAATGCCTGATTTCGTCAACCGTAAAAATCTGAACGGGTAACATGGGAATTATCAAAGGATCTAAACTGACGCATTAAGCCTCTTCTGCTGAAATAGTTATGCCACTATTAAATGATCTGTTCGGCTACCTGAAAAAGATAAGGACCCTATAGTGATTAAAAATAGCCTATTCCATTACGATCTGGAATTTATCCATCCATATCAACTACAGGCAGGATTGTTTTTTAAAAAAGCCCATAAAAGGTGCAAGCTTTTCGAGACAAGATTATCTCCAGAACTTTAAAGAAGCGGTAGAGAAAGGTATTTTAAAGAAAAGAACGATAAACGAACTACTGCACATAGGCATAGCTGAAATGAAATCAATTTTACCATAAGGCATCTGCCATATTATTAAAAAAGCCGACTGTAAAGTCGGCCTTTCATTTCTTTGTTATTCTTTGAAATATGGATTATTCCCGAAAATAACATCGTACCCCATAATGTATTTTTTTCGAATCATTTCCTGGCAGATTTGAGACTATTAGTGGAAGTTTAGGACTTTCCAGGTTTTGCCTTAATCGTAAACAATCGCTTCATAATATCATTGATAATCAGCCTCTTATGCGGGCCATGGATGTTGGTGGGGATAACCGGGGCCGCAGAGCAGTGTATCACGCTTGTTTAAGTTCAGTTTGCTGACGAACCACTATTCCTCCTGTGGGCTAGGTAAAATTTTTCCAACAGGCTTTATGTCAGTAATCAAGATAATTAGCTGTTTCCCATCATCGAAGTAACGGTTATATCTTACAATTGTTAATACTAACCGCTGCCCTTTCACCCAATCTTCGTAGAGATGCTGCCTGTTTTTTCTGTGAAACAAAGTGTAGGCATACTTCGGTTTGTATATAAACGGGTAATACAGCCCGCAATCACATTCCTCCATCTCAAATTCGAGAGAGAGTGGTAACCCCTTATATTTTTTTTCAAGCTCCTGGTAAAACAAATTGTTTTTGTCGCTTTTTGGGTATGGATGATGATGTTCGTTCTCAATAACACCCAGAAATTTAACCTCAATAGTAACCGTATCAAATTTTTGGTTCCGTGTACGTGTATAATTCTTCCACAGGCAACAGGTATCGGTCTGTGCAAACGCGGCAGATGTAAAAGATGATAATACCAGAATACTCAATAAGTATTTTTTCATAGCACCATTTATTTATAGCTTTTTCTGATTTGTGCAACCTTATAAAATATCGGACGGTGGGTTTTAGTTCCCATCCAATACCCTGTGAGCGCACCAGTAACAGGGTCGTAAGTCAGTACGTTCAGTGGATTGGCGCCATATATCGGATCTGATGTATAGTTGTCATAAAACCGAAAAAATAATTTCCCGTTTCTGTCATTACCCATGCCGACTACCACCACAAAATGATTGGTTGTACCGTCTGAATTTGGTGAGGGTACATCGTAGTCAACTCCAATAACTACAGGAATATTTTTTTGCAATGCACTCACCATATAACTAATGCCGTTTTGCGCTGCCGTTTGGTCTATTCCCGTTGACCTTTTGAAAATCTGGAAAGTTTGGCCTCCCGAATCCCATCCACCTACAAAATATCCCAGTTTGGCGATTTGTTGTCTGGCAATCGATAGGCAATTTTGCTGAGGGGTAAGTCTTCTTACGAAATTGGGCAACCCCATAATATCCGGAATAGATTGAACAGGTTGTGTTGGATCATACTGATCAAAAAAACTGTTGTCTACTCCATTTCCGGAAACCCCGTCGTCTCCGTCAATGGAACTATCGTCGAGGTCGGCTAACACTTCAGGATCTCCGTTTCCAACCGAATAAGGTCCCCATTGTGTTCCGCCTCCCATCCCCTGAATACCTGTTCCTACGCCTACGCTATATCCAACACTGGCGAATCCCCCGAACGTCCAGTCAAAATATCCTCCGGTTGCAAATGCGTAACTTTCAGAGCCATCACTACCCCCGCCAAACAAGCTATCAAAAAAACTTGAGATACTGTCCCACGTATCACTAAAAAATCCCATAATTTTTTGCCAAATTGTCTTGGAACCTGGGCATGCAATATCCCCATTCATTTTGAGAATCAAGGAATCTTTACCCCCAATCCTGATTATGCTGGTTTGCTCGGAACAAGAACGGTCTGTCTTTACTTTTCCTCCTGGGCCATTGCCCTTTATAAACGCGTCAGCAAAAAACGATTTTGCTTCTTTCAACCCACGTAGGCTAATTAATTTATCATCCTGGTATTTTGCCAATGTGTAAGTTTGGTTATCAAAATCAACAAAAGCAACAATCCCATCCTTTTTCTGTTTATCAACTTGCTCGGCAATAACATATAAAGACTGTAAGATTTTCTTACGTGTTTTCGTAAAATAAAAAAAACCAAGATCTTGTCCGCCGGATCCGAGCACAGGTATTCGTACGTAACCTCGACCATTAACAAAGCTCTTTTGAGAAAGGTCAAATAAGAACTGAGGGCGATCTTTCATTTTAGGAATAAAATCGGAGGTCCATTGCAGTATTTCATCCATACTTACAACATCATTTGGGAGATTTGATGTAGAACCGTCCACCAGTTTTTTGCAACTAAGTACAGATATTATTGCGAACACTGCAGTCCATGATAACAGCATACGTGATAACTTGGTAAATTTTCTCATAAAATGGTTGTTTAATCAGCAACCAAAGTATCTAATCCACCGAAAAATAAATACCATTAAAACACCCAATTTTTTGTAGGTGATCAATTATCCCTGTAACTATAAAATGAAAACCTTTATGAAGCAACCACTTTTGTTCACGAGCAACCAGTTCCTGCTGTAATTAGTGGCGTAGCCTATTTATACGGGGTTTATCTAAACCGTTGCAAACAATTTTGCATTCCTGCAAGTATCAGTGAGACGGCTATAAAAGACAAAACCCATCAATCATCAAACGATGATCAATGGGTTTTCAAGTGCCCCATGATTTATCCTTTTCGAACCATTTCCTTTCAGATTTAAGACTATTAGCCACAATTTAGAATCCCTTTAAGGTGGAGATGAGGGGAATGGGATCGAACCCCTAATGTGGAAGAACCACCATTGTTGTACCCCCGATACCATTTACGCTTGCCCCCGTTTCCACCAAATTGAAGAGTAATTTCTGCTTAATTATATGCTTTTAAGTATATTTATTTTTGAATCATTTATTTTATATTTAAAAGCATATAGTTTTAAACTTTTTTATTATTTTATATTTAATTACATATAATTTAGTTATTTTTGAATTATTATATCCAAAAGCATATAGTTATATGGAAGGGCTCGCAGAATTTGTAAAACGGAGGCGGAAGCAAACCGGGATGGACCAGCATACATTTGCTGAGCGGACCGGTGTGGCCCTGACCGTCGTTCGGAAGATCGAACAGGGCAAAAGCGGACTGCAGCTGGACAAGGTAAACCAGGTACTCAAAATGTTTGGCCACGAGCTGGCACCTGTCAGCAGCCGTGAACTGAACGGGAAAGAGGAGAACCCATTATGAGAAAGGCAAGCATTTTATATGGTGAACTGGTGGCCGGAATCCTGACTGAAACCGATGAGGGAGAATTTATCTTCCAGTATGATCAAGATTACCTGGACCTGAAAGATTGCCAGCCTATTACTCTCACCATGAAACTGAGACCAGTCCCCTACGTCGCGGACAGGCTCTTCGCTTTTTTTGAAGGACTAATCCCGGAAGGATGGCTGCTGGATATTGCAAGTAAAAACTGGAAACTCAATCCCAATGACCGCATGGGGCTGCTCATCGCCTGCTGCGGGAATTGTATTGGGGCGGTAAGTGTGCAGCCAATCGAAACAGAAAATGAATAGACGTTGCCTATATTGTTATGAGCCACTGACGGATGATACCGAAGGGGATTTTCACGCGTCA
>JANXUL010000064.1 GCA_025356235.1 Bacteroidota bacterium | reverse complement strand
AACGGTTTTTGAATTTGTTGTATAACCAGCGCTTTAATTTTTTCTTCATCCAGTTTTCGGGCTTTAGCAACCCTTGCTACCTGAACCAGTGCCCCTTCTGGAGAAACATCCGGATCCAGGCCACTGCCGGAAGCAGTTACCAGTTCAGATGGGATACTCCCTTTTTGTACCGAAGGGTTATGTACTAAAAAACTGTCTATACGGCCTTGTACATCTTTTAAATAATCAGGATTGGTAGGGCCTTTGTTACTGCCCGATGAAACTGCGGCATTATACCCGGCCGCCGACGGACGACCATTAAAAAAATTTTCCTGTGTAAAGCTTTGCCCTTCCAAGGCATACCCTTTCACCTGTCCGTTTACCGAAACGGTTTGGCCCTCACCTTTATTGGGTGCGGCTTGTGCTATACCAAGTATTAATAAGGAATAAACCCCGCTGAATATAATAATACAGAGGACTGTAAGCTTAACTGCGGGAATAATATGTTGTTTCATTGTATTAAAATTTATGATCAGTTAGGATTGATATTAAAACCAGACAGACACGACAAGGTCAATTAATTTGATACCGATGAATGGTACGACCACACCGCCCAATCCATAAATCAATAGGTTTCTTCTTAATAATGCGCTGGCACCAATAGGTTTATATGCCACACCTTTCAATGCCAATGGTATTAATAAGGGGATGATGATGGCATTAAAAATAACAGCAGAAAGGATAGCACTTTCCGGGCTGTGCAGTTTCATCACATTCAAGCTTTGTAAACCGGGAATAGATACGATGAACAATGCGGGTACGATAGCAAAGTATTTCGCAACATCATTGGCAATGGAAAAAGTAGTGAGCGTTCCCCTTGTCATTAATAACTGCTTGCCTATTTCTACAATTTCTATCAGCTTGGTGGGATCGTTATCCAGGTCAACCATATTGCCCGCTTCTTTGGCGGCTTGTGTGCCGCTGTTCATGGCTACGCCTACATCGGCCTGTGCAAGTGCGGGGGCATCATTGGTGCCATCGCCCATCATGGCCACTAATTTACCACCCTGCTGCTCCTGTTTAATATAGTTCATTTTATCTTCGGGCCTGGCTTCGGCAATAAAATCATCTACACCCGCCTGCTCTGCAATGAATTTTGCGGTAAGCGGGTTATCGCCGGTAACCATTACTGTCTTAACACCCATTTTTCGAAGTCGCTCAAAACGTTCCTGTATGCCGGGTTTGATGATATCCTGTAATTCAATAACCCCTAATACCGTTTCATTCTGGCTAACTACCAGCGGTGTTCCACCAATAGAAGAGATGGCTTTTACCTGTTCTGCCGTTTCAGCAGGAAATGGATTGCCGGCTTTCTTTACTATATTTTTAATGGAATCAAAAGCCCCTTTGCGAACCCTCACACCGGTTTTCAGGTCAATACCGCTACTTCTTGTTTCTGCAGTAAATTCAATAAACCTGGCACCATCTACATTAAATGAGTTTTTATTAAGGTTAGCCAATTCTATAATGGATTTTCCTTCGGGTGTTTCATCGGCAAGGGAAGAGAGCACGCAGGCTTCTATAAAAGAAGTCTCATCAATCCCGTTTGCAGGATAAAAATGTGTTGCTTTTCTATTGCCGATAGTGATGGTACCTGTTTTATCTAACAATAAAGTATCCAGGTCACCGGCTGTTTCAACTGCTTTCCCACTCTTGGTAATTACGTTGGCACGCAGGGCACGGTCCATACCGGCAATACCAATGGCACTTAATAAACCGCCGATTGTGGTAGGAATTAAACACACGAATAATGAAATGAAAGCAGAAATGGTAATGGGTGTATTGGCATAATCGCCAAATGGTTTTAACGTAACACATACGATAATGAACACCAATGTAAAACCTGCTAATAAAATAGTGAGTGCAATTTCATTAGGTGTTTTTTGTCGGCTGGCGCCTTCTACCAGGGCAATCATCTTATCTAAAAAACTTTCACCCGGCTCAGTGGTTACTTTTACTTTAATTCGGTCACTTAATACTTTGGTGCCGCCTGTAACCGAACTTTTATCGCCGCCCGACTCCCTTATTACGGGTGCAGATTCACCGGTAATGGCACTCTCATCAATAGTAGCGATACCTTCAATAATTTCCCCATCCATGGGTATGGTATCGCCGGTTTCACAAAGGAACACATCCCCTTTTCTCAATTGTGATGAGGGTACCATTTTTACTTCATTCACAAACATGTCACCTACGGACTGTATCCATTTGGCAGGCGTTTCTTCCCTAGTTTTACGAAGGCTGTCGGCCTGTGCTTTGCCCCGGGCTTCTGCTATGGCTTCTGCAAAATTGGCGAATAATAAGGTGATGAATAATACACCGGTAACCACAAGGTTATATGCCAGGCTGCCTTGTGTTTTATCACCAGCCATTATCCAGATACAAACGCCGAGCATTACGGCTGTTCCTATTTCCACGGTAAACATTACTGGGTTACGGAACATGATTTTGGGGTTAAGTTTGAGCAAAGATTGCTGTAAAGCCTCTTTCACAAGTGCGGATTCAAAAAGTTTGGTTGATTTATTTGACATAGGTTATCCCTCCAGGCCCCCCGAAAGGAGGGCTTTTATTTTAGTTATGTGTGAGATGTTTCATTTATATTCTATCGTTGAAGGGTGTGACGCAACGATGCCGGTTAGGGTTATGTTGCCTGGCTCCTTATTTTAATGACGCATACTGAAATATTCCGAGATTGGCCCAAGTGTTAATGCCGGGAAGAATGATAACGCCGCGATAATAAAAATCACTGCAAAAATCATAATACCAAATGTGCCCGTATCGGTTTTTAGTGTGCCAGCACTTTCAGGTACATATTTTTTATTGGCCAGTATTCCTGCAATAGCTACCGG
>JANXUL010000061.1 GCA_025356235.1 Bacteroidota bacterium | reverse complement strand
CCCAGTTCTACCGGGTCGCCGGCATCACGTATGTTTTCAAAATTAATACCCTTAACAGTTCGTCCGTCTTTAATGTCCAAACAGGGTATGATTCTTTTTGTCAGCATATTTTTTCATTGTGCCATTGTCCCTTGTATTATTTTTTTTATACAAAGACATAATGGAACGGTTTAGAATTTTTTTAATTGATCAAGAGATATCCTGTTTTCATAAATCGCTTTGCCAACAATGGCACCCATACAGCCTATCTCTTGTAAATCATTTAAATCTTCAACAGAACTAACGCCTCCACTGGCAATAAAATGCAAACCAGGAAACCTGGTAATGATCTGCTGATACAATAGGGTTGATGGCCCTTCTAACTTACCATCTTTGCTTACATCTGTACAGAATAATTGGTTTATACCGTATGCCATGTATTTTTCAATAAAACCATATATATCTATATCCGTGGTTTCGAGCCATCCACCTACTGTTATTTTTTCGTCTTTCACATCGGCCCCTAACAAAAATCTATCGGGGCCGAACCGGTTCAGCCATTGCACAAACAGGGCCTCATTTTTTACTGCCAGGCTGCCAATCGTAGCCAATGCGGCACCGGAATTGAAAACAATGTTCACATCTTCTTCTTTCTTGATCCCGCCACCAAAATCTATCACTAAAGAAGTATGGGTTGCGATTGACTCCAATACTTTCCAGTTTTGTACAGCGCCTGCCTTGGCTCCGTCAAGGTCTACAAGGTGCAACCGCAGTAAACCGGCAGCTTCAAATTCTTTGGCTACAGCTAAAGGATCCTCATTGTAAACCGTCTTCTGTGCATAATCGCCCTGGGTTAAGCGGACACATTTTCCATCTATGATATCTATTGCGGGAATAATTTGCATGGTTTTCGAAACAACATCCTACAGAAAAAGAAATCTTTGAATAAATTGTAATTCTTTTAAAGATTTCTCCTTCATTAAAATGGGATGGATTTATAAGTTAATAAAATTCTGTAATATCTGCTCTCCCACTACCGCACTTTTCTCGGGGTGAAACTGTACCCCATAAAAATTATTCTTCTGTAATGCACTACTGAACCTGACTCCATATTCCGTTACTGCTGCAGTTTCCTTGCAGAGTTCTGCATAATAACTATGCACAAAATAACAATAGGGATCGGCTTTTATTCCTGTAAAAATCGGTTCAGTACTATTTTCTACTGTATTCCAGCCAATTTGTGGAATTTTTAAGTTACCCTTAAACTTTTTCACATGGGTATCAAAAATTCCAAGACAAGTTGTATCATTCTCTTCGCTGTATGTACACATCAGTTGCATGCCCAGGCAAATGCCGAGCACTGGCTGGGTAAGATTTTTGATTAAGGTGTCTAATCCCCTTTCCTGTAAATAATTCATGGCCGTGCTGGCTTCGCCTACCCCGGGGAAGATCACTTTATCAGCTGCTTTTATTGCTGAATGATCATCTGTTACAGTTGCCGCTATACCAATCCTTTCCAATGCGTACAAAACGGATTGTATGTTACCTGCATTATATTTGATAATTACCAATTGCATTATTCTTTATTTAATACCATCCATAAACTGCTTAACCGAGATTTCTATATCTTTTGTTCGTTCCAATGCTTTAATAAACGCCGTCCCAATAATCGCCCCATTCGCATACTTACAAGCAGATTCAAAGGTTTCTTTATCCTTGATACCAAAACCAACCAATACAGGATTTTTTAACTGCATGAATTGTAATCTTTGCAAATATTTTTCAACTGCAGTAAAATCCTTATCACTTCCCGTGGTAGCGGAAGAGCTTACCGCATATAAAAAACCACTACTCAAATTGTCTAATTTCCTGATTCTTTCTTCTGATGTTTCGGGTGTAACGAGAAAGATAAAATCTAATCCATGTTTTTTTATGATCGCGCCGTATTCGGTTTCAAATTCATATTCGGGCAAGTCAGGCAATATCAATCCGTCAATGCCAATTGCAGCTGCATCTTCGCAAAACCTTTCAAACCCATATTGTAAAACCGGGTTCATATAGCCCATTAATATCACAGGTACAGCTATTTTGTTTCTGAAACCCGTTAGTTGTTCAAACAAAACTTCAATCGTCATTCCATTTTCCAGGGCCCGGCTACCGCTTGCCTGTATTACAGGACCATCAGCAAGCGGATCGCTATAGGGCATTCCCAACTCTATCAGGTCTACATCATTCTCCTGCAGTGCTTTCATTACCGTAAGTGTACTATTTATTTGCGGATAGCCTGCCGTACAGTAAACATTAAGGACGTTCTTTGTTTTTTCCTGAAATAATTTTTGTATCCTGTTCATGATTTTTCTTTTGCGGCAAAAGCATAAAGCTTTTGTGCTTTACAAAACTTTATTACTATCAACCCTCAACCCATTTCGTTCATATAGGTAGACAGGTCTTTATCACCCCTTCCACTTAAACAAACCACTACCTTGTCACTTGGTTTCAATTTCAGTTCTCCCAAAACAGCAAATGCATGCGCCGTTTCCAATGCTGGGATGATGCCTTCTGTTTTGGCTATATGAAATGCGGCTTTCAGCGCTTCATCATCAGTGGCGCTTAAAAATATACCCCGCCCACTTTCAAACAAATTTGCATGCATCGGGCCTACACCCGGATAATCCAATCCTGCTGAAATACTATGGGGTTCTACTACCTGCCCATCTGCGGTTTGCATAACCAAACTTTTACTGCCATGCAGGATGCCCGGTTTACCAAGTTGTGTGGTGGCAGCACTCATGCCACTGTTCACACCGTGGCCGGCTGCTTCTACGGCTACGAGTTGCACAGTCAGTTCATCTAAAAAATGATAGAAGGCACCTGCCGCATTGCTACCGCCACCCACACAGGCTACCACATGTGTTGGTAATTCGCTGCCGGTTTTTTCTTTTAACTGCCACCTGGTTTCTTCACTGATCACACTTTGAAAACGTGCAACCATATCGGGATAAGGATGTGGGCCCACTACACTGCCAATGATATAATGCGTATCTAGCGGGTTATTGATCCAGTCGCGTATGGCCTCATTTGTAGCATCCTTTAATGTTTTACTGCCACTGATGGCCGGAATTACTTTGGCGCCGAGCATTTTCATACGTGCCACGTTTGGCGCCTGGCGTTCAATATCTTTTTCACCCATATACACAATACATTCCATTCCTTTCAGGGCACAAACAGTTGCTGTTGCTACACCATGTTGACCGGCCCCGGTTTCAGCGATGATACGTGTTTTGCCCAATTTCCTGGCTAATAAAATCTGGCCGATGGTATTGTTGATTTTGTGCGCACCTGTATGACAAAGATCTTCGCGCTTCAAATAAATAGATGCATTGAATTCTTTACTTAATCTTTCCGCCAGAAATAATGGCGTTGGCCTGCCTACATAATCTTTCAATAATAACTGGAACTCTTTTTGAAATGAAGGTTCATACATAATATCTAGGTACTTTTCTTTCAATTCCTCTACATTCCTGTGAAGCATTTCGGGTATGTAGGCACCACCGAAATGGCCATAATAGCCTTGTGTGTTCGGATTTTGATAAGTTTGTGCTGTTGTCATTTTGATTATTTATTGAACTGGTCTTTTATCATATTTGCTTAATTTTTTGAACAAACTCCCTGAGCTTATCCATATTTTTAACGCCGGGTGAGGTTTCGAACTTACTGTTAACATCAATTGAGAAAAGGTCTTTAGCTACAGGGTCTTTTATAAATTCTTTTAGTTTATCACTATCCCCCGGCTCTATGCCACCACTCAAAAAAAAAGGTTTATCAATAGACAGCCCCTGCAACATCTTCCAATCAAACTTCCTGCCTGTTCCACCGTAGCCTGCCCCTTCTGTATCAAACAAAAACATATCGGCTATATCCTGGTAATCTTTCACTTTCCAGCGCACATTATCATCTTCCCTTAACCGGAAAGCTTTTACTACGGTTACATAGTCGGCGATTTTCTCACAATATTTGGGCGTTTCATCGCCATGCAGTTGAACCAGGTAAAGACCACAATCATCCACCGTTGCCAATACTTCCTCAATGGGTGCATTTACAAAGACCCCTACTTTGTTGATACCTTTTCCTTTTATTTTTTTTATATCGGACCTCGACATATGTTTGAACACGTACCGCGGTGAGCTGGGGTAGAAAATAAAACCGGCAAACTCCACACCCATTTCATCGAGTTGAAATACCTGATCAGCGTTTGTCATACCGCAAACTTTAATCCGCATATTATTTTGCTTTTAGTTGATTTACAAAATCAGCAAAAGCAACCGAAGGGTCGGGCTGTTTCATAAAATTCTCGCCAATCAAGAATCCTTTGAAGCCAGCA
This sequence comes from Bacteroidota bacterium, assembly GCA_025356235.1. Taxonomy (GTDB): domain Bacteria; phylum Bacteroidota; class Bacteroidia; order Chitinophagales; family Chitinophagaceae; genus Sediminibacterium. Next base: position 3,786 of record JANXUL010000061.1, on the reverse strand, counting down.
TTACGTAAAGTTACAATAGTATCCACATCAGAAATACCACTTTCAGCAATAGCTATTTTATCCTTGGGTATTTTGTTAATAAGATCCAGTGATGTTTGTATGCTTACTTCGAATGTTTTCAGGTTGCGGTTATTTACACCTACCAAATCTACTTCATCGCAAATGTGGCGAAGTTCTTCATCGTTATGGATCTCTAACAATACTTCCAGTCCGATACTTTTGGCAGTAGCCGCCATTTGCTTTACAGCTGCAGGCGTTAAACAGGCCGCAATCAGCAAGATCACTTCTGCACCGAATGCTTTGGCTTCTAGGAGCTGGTATTCATCAATCATGAAATCTTTACGCAATAACGGGACGTCGTTGATGGTGGCAGCTAAGAGATCGAGTAATGTGCCACCGAAAAATTCCTCATCGGTTAAAACAGAAATGCCCGAAGCACCGTATTTGGCATAAGCGGCAGTTACCTCTTCTACCGTTGCTTTATTATTGATGATTCCCTTACTCGGTGATTTTCTTTTGAACTCTGCTATAATACCTGTTTTGTTTTCATCCAGTAAAAACTTTTTTAATGATAAGGTTTCGTTGGCAAAGAATTTACCTTTCTCCAGCTCTGCAACGGAAGTCTGTTGCTTTCTGGAAGCAACTTCTGTTTTTTTACAGGCTATTATCGTGTCTAATATATTCATGTTACTGAAGGCTGATTAAAGTCTGCAATGATTGATAGGCTTTACCACTTTCCAAACTATCTACGGCTGCATGATACGCCTCATCATAATTACCAAAATTACCTGTACAGTGCAATGCCATAGCAGCGTTGGCCAGCACTACAGCATTTTGCGACCAGCTGCCCTCACCTTTGATAATCTTTGTAAATATTTTAGCAGCCTCTTCTACAGAGTTACCGCCATGGATATCCTCTGCTCTAACCATTCGCTTGCCTAATTGTTCTGGCGTCATCACTTTTTCGCCTTCGGTGGTTATTACTTTGGTATCATTAGTAAGGGATATTTCATCATATCCATCCAGGCTATGGATTATGGTAAACGCGTTTCCGGTTTGCTGTAAGAGATAATTATAAATACGCGCCATCTCGAGGTTGTAAACACCCACCAGTTGAAAAGCAGGTGATGCAGGATTAACCATTGGCCCCAGCATGTTAAAGAATGTTCTTACCCCTAAATTCTTACGGATAGGGCCCACAATTTTTAATGCAGGATGGAATAAAGGTGCATGCAGGAAACAGATATTGGATGTTTCCAATTCTTTCAGCAGGCGGCCATTATCATTTTTAAATGTATAGCCCAATTGTTCCATCACATTTGATGAACCGCTGATGGAGGAAGCACCATAATTACCATGCTTGGCCACTTTCTGCCCGGCACCTGCTACAATAAAACAGGAGAGTGTAGAAATATTAAACGTATTTTTTCCATCGCCACCCGTACCCACAATGTCCATTACAGCATGGCCATTCAGGTCAATTTTTACACACAGTTCCAGTAAGGCATCACGAAACCCCTGCAGTTCTTCTATTGTAATGCTACGCATAAGAAACACGGTGATGAATGCTGACATTTCACTCTCGTTGTATTGCCCGCGCGACATGTTGAGTAGTATTTCTTTTGCCTGCTCTCGGGGCAGAGTCTTGTGTTCAAATAAATATTGTAATATTTTTTTCATAGCTATTTCTTTAACCAATTAGCAATAATTACTTCCCCATCCGGCGTTAACACGCTCTCAGGATGAAATTGCACTCCCTGCACATCATATTTTCTATGCTGCAATGCCATTATATAATTGTTATCATCCCGAGCCGTTATCTCCAGTTCTTCCGGAAAATTTTTCTCATTCACCACCCAGCTATGATACCGCCCCACTTCTATTGTATCAGCTAGCCCTTCAAATAATTGACTTCTTACTCCAGACTTTTCGCTTCTAACAGCTATTGGCGTTGCCACTCCATGATATACAGTAGCTAAATTGGTAAGCGTGCCCCCAAATGCTTCACCAATTGCCTGGTGGCCCAGGCAAACGCCGAGGATTGATTTACTGGAAGCATATTCTTTAATCAATGGCAATAACATGCCTGCTTCTGAAGGGATACCGGGGCCGGGTGATAGAATAATCTTATCATAGCCCTTTACTTTTTCCATCGGCAATTCATCATTGCGAAAAACATCCACTTTCTCATGGGTGATCTTCTCAACGAGGTGAACAAGGTTGTATGTAAAAGAATCGTAATTATCGAAAACTAAAATTTTCATTATCTGTTTTTTGTTATGGCCTGTTGGCCATGTACCATCAACTAAATTTCTTCCGCTATCTCTATTGCTTTCTTCAAAGCATTGAGTTTGTTATTCACTTCCTGCAATTCATTTTCCGGAACGCTGGCAGCCACCACGCCGGCTCCCGCCTGGTAAATCAATGTATTGTTCTTACTAAGAAATGTGCGGATCATAATGGCGTGGTTACAACTGCCATCAAAGCCCATAAACCCTATCCCGCCTCCGTAATAGCTTCTTGCAGTAGGTTCATAATTATCTATGATCTCCATCGCTTTAAATTTAGGTGCACCACTTAAAGTACCGGCAGGAAATGTTTTGGCAAGTAACTCAAACGGGTTCTGTCCATCCCTTACTTTACCGGTTACTTCACTTACCAAATGTATCACATGACTATAGTATTGCACCTGCCTGTACTGACTAACCACCACTTCATCACAGCTTCTGCTAAGGTCGTTTCTTGCCAGGTCTACCAACATTACATGCTCGGCATTTTCTTTGGCATCTTTTAGCAATTTCTCCGTCATTTCCTTATCCGTTTCATCATCCCCGCTCCGTTTAAAAGTGCCGGCGATAGGGTGCACAATGGCTTTGCCGTTTTGTATGATTAGTTGTGCCTCGGGTGATGAACCCATTAGTTTATAATCCCCATAATCGAAAAAGAAGAGATAAGGTGAGGGGTTAATACTCCGCAAAGCCCTGTATACATTGAATTCGTCACCAATAAAACTTTGCTGGAACCTCCTGCTCAATACAATCTGGAATACATCGCCCCGCATGCAACGCTGAATACCTTTTTGAACCATGTCTTTGTATGCTTCATTTGTCATGTTGGAAGATTCTTCTCCTTTCACTTTAAATGGAAACACGGGAACGTCTTTACTTTTAATCAGGGATTCCACAATTGCGATATCTGTTTCAATTCCAGGTATTAGGTTTTCGCAAATGAACAGTTCATCTTTAAAATGATTAAACGCAATCACATATTGGTACAACCGGTAACGCATCAAAGGGATAGCCGGCTGAACGCTGTTAGCAGTGGTTAATGAGATCGTATCGAAAAACTGTACTGCATCAAAAGCAGTATACCCAAATAATCCCTGGGCAAACTTGCCTTCTTTAGCAGAGGGGATATGCACATTAAACCTTTGCATAAACGCCCATAACTGGCCGGGCACTTCAGCGGTATTGCTGATTGCCGCTTTCTCAGGCTGGTGGCCGGGTAATTTAAACTCGATATTTTTAGTTGAGCTGATCTCAATACCAGCAATCGCATTAATGCAGATAAACGAGTAACTGTTCTCTGCCGTGTTGTGATCGGTACTTTCCAGTAACACTGTATCGCGAAACCTATCGCGCACACGCAGGTAAATGCCCACCGGCGTAAACACATCGGCCAGCATTTTTTTACAATTGGTTTGCAGTTCTATTTTTTTCATATCCTATTTTTGTCATTCAACCCCATCCAGTCTTTTTCTTATGAGGGGATGGAGTAATAAAAAAC
>JANXUL010000186.1 GCA_025356235.1 Bacteroidota bacterium | reverse complement strand
AGGTTTTGCTGGGCTGTTAGTAATTCAGGACTATAAATGTCCATCACTTTCTGCCCTTTATGCACATCCTGGAAAGTATATTTCAGGTATAGTTTTTCAATTCGCCCGCTTACCCTCGACGAAATAGATCCGATGGCGCGCGTATCATACATAACCGTTCCCAGGGCGTCTACTGCTACCTCCTCTTTACTCTGTTGCAGGGCGATAACAGGAATCATGGAAAGAACATGGCTGTTAGTAGGCCGTAATAAAGTATTCAGATCAACATCCGTTACCGCAGCCTTTTCACCGCCAAATGCAACTAAATCCATTCCACAAATAGGGCAATTGCCTGGTTTATCCCGTATGATTTCGTGATGCATGGGACAGGTGTAGCGTTGGGTAACAGCAATGGTTTGTTTATTTTCTTTTTTATTTGCAGAATGACAGCCCAAAGCCATAAAAAGCAGTGACCATAACAGGTACTTTAAAGTGATTATTTTTTGCTCAGTCCTTTTCATAGCCAATTATTTTATTTCAAGGATTTTTTCAAACCTGGTCTGAAGCATTAATAAATCCTGCAGTTGCTGCAGGGATTCTAATTGTATCATATTCAAACTTTCCCAGGCATCAAAAAGGGTAAAAAGTTCTTCTGTATTCTGTTCATATGCTAACTGCAGCGTTTGAAAGTTTTTGCGCAATGCTGGAATGATAGTTTCGTTAAACAGCCTGATCTGTTTCTTTTTCAGATCCATATCGTTCTGCAAGCCATAAGCCATGCCTGTAGCATCATTAACAATCATCTGTTTTTGCTGGTTCAATGACTCCACTTTCCATTTGAGGCTTTCCACATTTGCTTTTGAAGCCTTTGACGACCATTTGGCCATGGGTATTTTAACCGTTCCCAGCAGGGTATATTGCATGGGTAAGCCGCCAAAGCCAAACATGTGCTCGAAACGTACACCGAATTCCGGTTTCAGCTTCATAGCCTCAACAGTTTGTTGCAGGTAATTAACCTGAATATCCTGTTGAATCGCTTTAATATCGCTTCGTGCATTGATTAGTGAGGTACTGTCGAAGGCTGTAGTGGAATACATTTTTATCGCAAAGGCTGTATCAATATCAAACTCAACCGATTTATCGCGGCTCATTAGTGTATTCAGTACAATCTTTTTTTGCTTGATCTCATTTTCAAGTACCAACCGCATATTTTGGATATTTCCAATGGCTGCTTTTACTTTATAATAGGCATTCATTTTCCCAGCCCCGTTTCTATAGCGTATCTCGGCACTTTGAATCATGAAATTCAACAGCTTTTCATCCTGTGCGAGTACGGCCAATTTCTTTTTACTGATTATCCATTCATAATAATTCTTCTTTGCCTCGGCAGCCAGCTCGTTCAACATTGCTTTTTTTCGTTCGATGGCCGGCGCAGAAGCAGATACAAGGTATTTTTCCTCCGCATCTAATCTTTTTTTATTAGGAATCATTTGTTCGGCAGAGATCTGGTACTGACCCATACCAAAAGAACCATTATCGCTTTTGCGCCAGTATTTAGGGTTGTAGGGTGTCATCCAGAACCCGGTTCCAATTTGGGGTGCTTCCCAGTTCCGGGCTCCTTTTGCTGCTTCATCTGAAGCGTGGATATCGGCATCATACATTTTTAATGCGGGATTGGCCATTTGAATCTGCCCGAGAATATTTTCAATGGTAACTGTTTGTGCCCTCGCCGAAAACAGGCTGCACACAAATACAAATACCCAGAGGATTTTTTTAGTCATAGTATTAATGTTTTGTTTCTAACACATCTAGTTTTCCATATTTCCGCAACTCATATTCTTTTGTCATTAAAAAAATAAGCGGCGTAACCAATAATATATGTGTTGCAGAAGTTAATACCCCTCCTATCATGGGGAGCACAATGGGTTTCATCACATCGCTTCCTACCCCACTGCTCCAGAGAATAGGGATCAATGCAAATAAAGAAACACAGACTGTCATTAATTTTGGGCGTAACCTTTTGGCAGCACCGGCAATTACATACGCCCTTAGATCTTCTTTGGTAATGGTTTCTTTAGAATTCCCTTTTAGTGTAACCAGTTGCTGCATGGCATCATTAAGGTAGATCACCATTACAATTCCGGTTTCAACGGCCAGTCCGAACAAAGCGATAAAACCTACAGAAACTGCTACTGATAAATTCACCCCCCAGAAATAGATCATATAAGCTCCACCGATCAATGCAAAGGGTACTGATATCAAACTGAAGAATGCCTCTCTTGCAGAATTAAATGCAAAATACATGGAGATGAAAATGATGAGCAGCACGATGGGTAAGATCAGTTTCATTGTTTTTTCACTTCGGAGAAGATTTTCATATTGGCCGCTCCATTCCAGGAAATACCCTTTGGGTAGTTTTTGCAACATCTTATCCAGTTTCTGTTGTGCTTCGGCAACGGTACTTCCTAAATCCCTGTCTCTTACATTAAACAATACCGTACCCCGCAATAATGCATTTTCTGAATTAATCATTGGCGGACCTTCTGTAATTTTTATATCCGCTACTGATTCCAAAGGGATGGGACCGAAATTCATGGTTTGCACCTGCATACGTTTAAGATCACCCAGGCTACTGCGAAAATCCTGCCCGAATCTTGCATTAACAGAAAACCGCTGGCGGCCTTCGATGGTAGTTGTCAGTTTCATCCCGCCCAAAGCACTTTCTACCACTGCATTTACGTCGTCTACACTTAACGCATAGCGGCTTATTTCATCCCGCTTTCCAATAATATCAATGTATTTACCACCAGTAATCGGCTCTGCATATAAATCTTTTACACCGGCAATACCATCCAGTTCTTTCTTAATGGTTTGGGCAAAGAGGTTGATGGTATCCAGGTTCTGTCCATATACTTTTACACCCACATCGGTACGGATACCTGTTGACAGCATATTGATGCGGTTAATAATCGGTTGCGTCCAGCCATTGGTTACACCGGGTATTTGTAATTTGGAATTAAGTTCATTGATAATATCTTTTTTCTTTATGCCGTCTCGCCACTGGGCTTTTGGTTTCAGCAGGATAATCGTTTCAATCATACTGATGGGAGAATTATCGGTGGCTGTATTAGCCCTACCGGCTTTGCCCAAAACATTTTCCACTTCGGGTATTGACTTAATAATTTTATCCTGCACCTGTAATATCCGTTTCACTTCTGAATTGGATACATCCGGGAGTGTAACGGGCATGAATAAAACCGAGCCTTCATCCAATGGCGGCATAAACTCTTTTCCAAGGCTCATCAGCAAAGGAATGCTAACCAGTAAAGCAATGATATTTATAGCAATGGTTGTTTTTCGCCAGGTAAGGCATAGCCTGATAAGGGGTTCGTATACTCTTTCCAATGCCCTGTTTACCGGATTCGAGCTTTCGGGCCTGAACCTTCCTTTCATAAAAAATGAAATCAATACCGGCGCTAATGTGATAACCAAAACAGCATCCACAATCATGATGAATGTTTTGGTATAGGCAAGCGGGCCAAATAATTTTCCTTCCTGGCCGGTTAGCATGAATACGGGCAGGAAGGAAGAAATGATGATAATGGTAGAAAAGAAAACGCCCCTAGATACCTGTTTACACGATCGTTCGATAATACCCATCCGCACGTCTTCCGGAATTTTTACATAATCTTTTTTGAATATATTCTTCATGACGGCTGTTTATTTGTTAGCTGGATTATTTTGCCATTCTGATAAATTCCGGTAAGCATTTTCCGACATGATAATCCCATTATCTACAATAACCCCAATGGCAAGTGCGATACCCGTTAGTGACATGATATTGGAGGACACTCCAAACGCATTGAGTAATATAAAACTGATGGCAATGGTTATCGGAATCTGTATGATGATACTTACAGCACTACGCCAATGAAACAAAAAGAGGATCACAATTAAACAGACCACCCCAATCTCCTCTGTCAGTTTACTTTTTATGTTTTCAATAGATGCTTCAATTAAAGTACTCCTGTCGTAGGCCACTTTAAAACTTACACCTGGTGGTAACCCTTTTTGTATTTCACCCATTTTCTTTTTAACGGCACTGATTACTTTTTCGGCATTTTCACCATAACGCATAACTACGATGCCGCCTACTTTTTCTCCCATACCATTTTCATCAAATATGCCAAGCCTCAGATCGCCACCCATTTGAACAGAAGCCACGTCCTTTACGCGAACAGGGATTCCGTTATAATTAGCAACCGCAATACTTTCGAGGTCTTCTTTATTTTTCACATACCCCAATCCACGAACGATATAGGCCATGTCACTCATTTCAAATTTCCTTCCACCCACATCATTATTATTGGCTTTCACTTTATTCATCACATCCATCAGTGAAACTTTATAGAATTGAAGTTTTAGGGGGTCAACTACTAACTGGTATTGTTTTTCAAAGCCACCGAATGAAGCCA
>JANXUL010000157.1 GCA_025356235.1 Bacteroidota bacterium | reverse complement strand
CGCCGCACAAAAAGAAATAAACATCACGATAGCACCTTCTGATGCTGATGTCTATAAAATCATCAATGGGGTAGCTACCAAGATAGGTACCGGCCTGGTAAATATAAAACTGGAGAAAGAAATTCCGGTAACACTGGAGGTACGAAAAGAAGGATATGTACCGGTACAAAAAAACTTCCTCAGAAAAAAAGATGGCAACCCTGCTGAAAATATCGAGCTAACCGACAGGGTGATACAATTGAATGTTACCCCTGCCGATGCAAGCATCTATATTAACAATGTAGAAAAAGGCAGGAGCTCACTAACAACGATAGTTCCAAAAGGACAGAGCGTAACTGTTGATGTAAAGAAACCGGGATTTGTTTCACAAAGCAAGATCTATTATAATAAGGAAGGACAGGAGTCGCCGGAAATCTCCCACTTATTTAAGCTGGATGACAGGGTTGTTTCCATACATACCATCCCGCTGGATGCAGATATCTATGTGGATGACACTAAGAAAGGGGAAGGTTCTGCTGAGGTTATTATTCCCAAAGATAAATGTTTGACAGTGCGCATAGAAAAAGTAGGGTATGCAACCAAAGAAGTAAAATATTGTAACCGCGACAATGAAAATAAACCCCCACTTGTAGATGAACTGAAACTGAAAGACAGGAAAATACAGTTTAATGTTTTCCCGAATGATTCCAAGATTTTTGTAGATGGGAAAGAAGTTGCCAAAGGTTCTTATTCTGTAAAAGTACCTGAAGACAGGTGTATGGAAGTACTTATCATACGTCCTTCTTATGTTAGTGAACGATATGAACTTTGTAACAAAGCTGAGTACCAGCAGCCTGAGCCTACTTATTCGGTAAAACTTAATGAAGATGAAGCCTATCAGCAATCTGAAGAGAGCAGTATCGCGAATAAAAACTTTACCATAGAAGTAAACCCCACCACCAATCCCCTCGATGCCTGGAAAAGGCTTACCAGCATCATACAAAGCAGGTTTGATGAGATAGAAGCTATTGACGGGACCACAACTTATTTAAGAACCAATTGGGTAGGATCAACATTCAATAAAAGTTCCTTATTTAAATCTATTGTGAGAACAAGGGTTATCATTACCAGTGGCGGTACTGCACCACTTAAATATAATGTGAAGATCCAATCGGAAATATCGAAAGCAGATTGCGCGTCTTTCAAATCCTCCGATGATAAATACAGTAAGCCACAGATTACTACGAACATGGACCAGTGTTTTGAACCGGTAGACAGGCTATTAAGAAAATACACCGACCTTATTCGTGAGATCCAGGTAAGGCTTCAGTAAATAGACAGTTGGATACGATATGGTTTTCAGGCGGCCAAACAGGTATTCATTTTTCTTTTGCGCACCTGTATTGGCTGTAACAATACAGGTGTTCCGAAGATTTTTCACGCCAGACGCCCGGCATATCTTTGTGATTTTGCTTCTTGCGCGTCTTTGCGTTAAAATATAATCTTCCGAACATCTATGGCTCTAACACCATTTTACCCAAGGTATGTGCAGTTTCGTTTGTAAGGGCTGTCACAAAAAATCAATACTTCTGCAAATATCTTACAGCGGTTTATCAGATAAATAGAAGAGGGCCATCAAATTGATGGCCCTCTTCTATTACTAATCCAGTTTCTTGCTAGTACTATTAATAGTATTTCAGTTTCATTTCAACGCGCCTGTTAAGGGCTTTACCTTTGGTGGTTTTATTATCAGCAATTGGTTTTGAAGAACCATATCCCTCAGAGCTTAACCTGCCGGCACTGATTCCACCTGTTGTGGTAATATAATCATATACAGATTTTGCACGGTTCTTGCTCAAAGGAATATTAATCTTGTCGCCGCCGGTAATATCTGTATGGCCTTCAATATCTAATTTGAGGTTAGCATCTTCTTTCAGAATAGCAACTACATCATTTAAGGATTTGAATGATTTTGGTAATAATTTGGCACTATTCGTCTGGAAGAAAATATTTTTGGCACTGGTGTTTACTCTTTTAACGATCTCTTCCTTAACAAGAGGGCAACCATTGTTTTCCTTCACACCGGGAACATCAGGGCATTTGTCTTCTTCATCATTGATACCATCGCCATCCCTGTCTGGAATTGGGCAACCCTGGTAACGGGCTACACCCGGCACATCAGGACACTTGTCTTCTTCATCATTGATGCCATCTTTATCCCTGTCTGGAATTGGGCAACCATCATATTTAGCCAAGCCTTTCACATCAGGGCATTTATCATTGTCATCATTAATACCATCGCCATCTCTGTCAGGAACAGGGCAGCCAAAGTATTTGGCAACACCTGGTACAGTAGGACATTTATCGTCTTTATCCAGTATACCATCGCCATCTGTATCTTTTTCAACTACAGGTGGTGGTGGTGGTGCCACAACAACCGGAGGAGCTTTTTTATCTTTTAATGGAGATGCGATACCGATAGAATAGTTTAGGTGATTTACTGATAACCCCGAAACCATTGCATGGTAATTGAAATTGGTATTGAGATAAGTTTCATCGCCCAAAGCTACCTGTATACCTGCTCCAATTGGAGCATATGCCGCAAAATAAGTTCCGTCATACATAGAAGCACCTACGCCAAATGACAAATAAGGTACAATTGTATGTTTATCGGTCAGTAATTTGAAATTGAGGCTGGCACTTGTTTCCAATAAAAACTTGTTGTCCAGTGGTGGTGTAATACCTGATTTATAGGAGAAAGGGTATTTCACGTAAGTACCACCCAGGTTTGCCATAAAATCAATATGCTCGGTAAGTCCTTCAAAATAAGTAAAGCTAACACCGGGAGCCATATCTTTTATCTTAGCCCATTGATCTTTAGCTAATACATCAGACAGCGAAGTCTTATCAATAAGAATAGCTGTTTTCATGTCTTTCAGAAAAAAATTAAGCCCCAATGTGGGCCTTTTCTTATAACTAATAGGGGTTTGGGCAAAAGATAAAGCTGCCAATCCAACAGCTATCAGAGAAAAAAGAAATTTCTTCATAAACAGTTTTTTATTGAGTTAGCGCAAAAATACAGGCAGAAAATGACTTTTAAAAATTATGATAACTTTATATTATACCCATTTTATTCGCGTGTTCCCTTGGCGACGACTTCAACCTTCACTTCCGTAAGACCGTTTTGAATGAAACCAAGCTTTTTAGCTGCGGCCCTGCTCAAATATACCACTCTGTCCTTTTCATCCATTTCGGGGCGCATCCGGTCGTTTATTCTCAGTATTACTGTTTTATTATTTCTCAAATTAGTCACGCGAACCCATGTATTCAGATCAAAATTGTTATTGGCTCCACTCAGTTTGCTATTTCTGTATCTTTCACCGGTAGTGGTTTTGGTGTCATCCAGATCGGAGCTGTAAATACCGGCGTTTCCGGTTATTTCAGTGGTTTCAGTATTTTTTACTGCATCTGCTTTAACGGAGTCAATATGATTGCTGGAGTCCCCGGCTGCCTGCAAGCTGTCTAACTGCAGTTTAACCAATGGTGAATAAAAGAATATTACAGGCTGAACTTTTACTTTCACCAATCCATCTTCTTTATAATCCAGTATTTTTGCAGCTTCCCCGCTCATATCTACTACCCTTCCCTTTCGCTTCATTCTGGGATGCATCCGGTCATTAATACGTACAATCACCGATTTCTTGTTTTTAAGATTGGTCACCAGAACCCAGGTATTCAATTTAAAATTATTACTGGCAGCAGTCAGTTTACTGTTACGATAGATTTCCCCGGTCGCTGTTGGGGTGCCATCTAAATTATAACTGTAAAAGCTGGCAATCCCCATTATCGCTTTACCTATTGCTTTAAAGGTATTAGGGGTAAGTGTATCAATAATTAACGCAATATCTTGCTTCAACACAATAGTATCTAAGTTATTTTTAACATCTGTATTAAAAATAGTTGCAACTATTGATTGAACTTTTATTTCAAATGAATTACGATTAAGCGCATTCAACTTAACTGCAGCTTCTCTTGTTAAAAAAATGAGCATTTTCATTTTTTTCATTTTGGAACTGAGCCGGTCGTTTATGCGGACGAGAACTGATTTTTTAGTTTTTAGATTGGTTACTTTAACCCAGGTATTCAACTTAAAATCGTTGCTGGCAGCTGTGAGCAGATTATTTAGAAAAAGTTCACCTGTGGCCGTTTGGGCACTATCGTGTATCGGACTGTACACACCAGCCATTCCGGTTAAAGCATTGCCCTTCATTTTATAGGATACAGGCTTTGCCGTGTCCAAAATACTGGTATTCCCTGTTTTCAGAGGCAGACTGTCTTGCTGCGCCTTTACAAAAGAGATAGAGGAAAGAAATAATATAAGGGAGATGATTTTTTTCATGATGAATATGTAATTTGAAACATCAACTTACCCTTGTTCACATGAGTAAAATAGACAAAGACACGGGATATAATTAGATTTTGAAGTACTATTTTGAAAAATGTTATCGACTAAGAATTCAAATAATATGCCAAAAAGATGGTTTTATATAAAATTTATTATAAACAAATATTTATAATACTTTGATAATCAATTAATAATATTAATATAAATAATTTTGTTTATTTGAAAAAGTTAGTATTTGTGTTTTTGTTTATCGTTTCCAATTGGTTTCTATTGGTAGTTAGCGGGCAAGAAAAAACAATTATTATTGATAACCACCTGAACAGGACCCTAACACATATAAATCTCAAGGATAGCCTTGAATTAAGTGCCAAAAAGAAAACCCTGATCATCTTTTACGCATTGCCAAATGGAAACAGTATTGAATGGACAATGGGCAAGACCCTTCAACCTGCGGACGACTGGCATTATGATATTCAGCATATTGCTGCACAAACGAGATACCTGAGAGCGGTAATGAACGACCGGAACATAATTGTTGTATATATGGCCAACCAGTTAAAAAGCTGGCCTGCATGGAAAAAGCAACAGGGTAACGGATCATCTGAGATCAAAAGAATGGTTGATTCCATTACAGGCATATTTGCCACTTATCACCCGGAAATTATGTTGAATAGCCATAGTGGCGGTGGCAGCTTTATTTTTGGTTACCTAGATGCTGTTAACCAGATACCTGACTTTGTGCAACGTATTGCTTTTATTGACAGCGACTATGGCTATGAGGACTCGATTCATAGCCGTAAATTGATCCAATGGCTAAAATCATCCAAACAACATCACCTGAACGTACTGGCTTATAATGATAGTATTGTTATTTACAATGGCAAACCATTGGTCAGCCCCACAGGTGGAACCTGGTACAGAAGTCAGCTGATGCAGCGGAAACTAAGTAAAGTATTTCCATTTAAACGTCAGGCAGATACCAGCCTTATTTATTATAGTGCATTATCAAATAGAATTAATATTACATTGAAAATCAATAAAGAAGGGAAAATATATCATACAGAGCAAGTAGTCAGGAACGGCTTTATCCATACGGTAATTAGTGGAACTGCTTATGAGAAAAAAGCTGCTTACCGGTATTGGGGAGAAAGGGTATATGGCGCATATATCAGGTAGTTGGCAATGCTCATATTGCCTTGGGGCAATTAAATTTATAAGTCTTTTCATCGCCCGTAATATTTTCTTTACTTCGTATCTGAATTGGAATATTGGCAATACATTCATTCCATTCTTTTATGTACAAATATTCATTTACGGGATGGATTACTGCCATAATCTAAATAACTGCCTTCGAATGCGGTGGCAAATGAACCCGATCTCATGTTTAATACCGGATTGTGTATGGTAGATATGGCTTCACCAAGCCACTCGTAGGGGTGTTTATCCTGAACAATAGGAAAGATATGAATAGAGGTATTTACAATGAACTGATGATCGTCTTATATTTCGGTTACTTCTACCACTGCATCTAAATTGAGCGCGCCATGAATATGCGGGAATACCTCATTGATGGAACCTGCCAATTCGAATATCAAAGGGCGTTCTATTTTATTTTTTTCAATTTTCAGTTTTAATAATCCTGTCTGCCCTTCATAATATCTTTCCAATACCCCGGCAACCTGAGGCTCAGTACTGCAGTGAATAAATCCTTCTGTATCAAGCGTATCGGAGTCGTAATGCCCTTTTAATTGCGCATCGGCCCATTGTTTTTTAGTGGTAACATGGTATATATAATCTGATTCCATACTTTTTTTTGTTATGTTTTTCGATTTGAGAAAGTACATCCCAATTTACTTTTCTTCATGAGAGATAAGGCACATGACTCGTAAATGTAACCGTTTTTTTCACGATTCACATCTGACGGTTCACACAGACTGGTTTTATTTTCTGATTCAATAACATCAGATCGGTTAGTACCATTGCGGTTACTGCTTCAAGTATAACCGGCACGCGCAGGGCAATGCAAAGATCATGTCGGCCTTTGACCGAAAAACTTTCGATTTCATTGGTTTCCCTGTTCCAGGTTTGCTGTTCTTTGGGTGTGGAGGATGTGGGTTTGATAACGATTCTGTAAACAAGTTCATTACCGTTGGTTATACCCCCTACTATACCACCGGCATGATTGGTTCTGGTTTCACCAGTCTCATCAATGATTGCATCGTTATGCTCAACCCCAAACATTTTAGCTGCAGCAAACCCGGCTCCGAACTCAACCCCTTTAACAGCCGGTATGGCAAATACGGCATGAGCCAGTAATGATTCCACGGAATCGAAAAAGTGTTCACCTAACCCGAGCGGCAAGCCGGTTACCCTGCATTCTGCTATTCCGCCAATGCTGTCTTTTGCTTCAATGGCTTTGTTGAGTCCTTTTTCCTGATCGATTTCACCACCAATTTCAAGTAGGGTTGATTGTATTTCGATGCCTTTGAGTAATTTTTTTGCTATTACCCCAACGGCAACCAAACAAACCGTTAATCGTCCGCTAAAATGGCCGCCTCCCCTAAAATCTTCAAACCCTCCATATTTGGCATGTGCGGTAAAATCGGCATGGCCGGGACGGGGAACAGCCCTTTGTTTTTCATAATCACCGCTGCGTGTGTTATTGTTTTCGAAAAGGATGGTAAGCGGTGCGCCGGTTGTATGCCCGTTAAACAATCCGGTTTTGAAAATGGGGATATCATCTTCTTTCCGTGGCGTGGTTCCTTTTTGTACCCCTCCTTTCCTGCGTTCAATATCTATCAGAAAATCTGCCGCCGTTAAGGGGAGACCGGCTGGACAGCCATCAATGGTCAATCCAACACAGTCACCATGCGATTCGCCAAAAATGTGTACACGGAATATGCGGCCGAAACTGTTCAAAGTTTATTGATTTACTGGGTTACAGGATACTGATTATAAGATGTTGGTTATTTATGTATTGTTTTTATTGCTGCACCTATTTTTTGCAGGTGTTCATAAAAATCAGGGTACGATTTGTTGATGGCTTCGGCCTCTTCAACTTTCACCTCTCCTGCTGCTTTCAAAGCTGCTACAGCACAGGCCATAGCAATCCGGTGGTCGTGGTGGGAATGGGTGGTTGTTCCTTTTACACCGGTTCCTCCTTTAATCAGCATCAGGTCGTCCTGCAAATTTATTTCAATGCCCAATTTAGCAAACTCCTGCTGTAAACTGAGCGAGCGGTTACTTTCTTTATGGGTTAAGCGGTTTACGCCTTCTATTACCGTTGTTCCAGCGCAGTATGCTGCCAGGGCAACTAATGGCGGGAACAAATCGGGGCAATCATTCGCATTAAAATGAAAAGCTTTTAATGGCAATGGGCCAATATCAATTTTATCGGGCTCAATAGATAATTGGCACCCGCAATCTATTAATGCCTGTAAAACGGCTTTATCGGCCTGGGTAGAGAACACATCAAGGCCCTTTACTGTAATTGGGCCTGCGATGGCACCGGCAACAAGGAGAAAGGCTGCGCCGCTCCAGTCGCCCTCTACCGTATAATTCTGAATTGTGGATTTTAAATTTTGAATTGAACGGCTGAAATAGAATTGATTATACTCCTTGTTCTCTACCTCCCATCCAAAATGTTTCATTACCTGTAATGTGAGGTCAATGTAGGGTTTGCTTTTTAGATTTTTTACAGTGATGGTTACTTTGTTTGCCCCCGCCGCTCCATAAGCCATGAGTAAGCCCGTGAGGAATTGTGAGCTGAGTGAGCCATCTACTTCAATATCTGCCGGCTTTAGCGGGCCCTGGATTTGTAAAGGGAGTTTACCATTTTGCGTTTGTACTTTTACGCCGAGTTGCGGCAGTATCTCATCAAAAAAATCCATGGGCCGGGTTAAGAGGCTACCGGTTCCGGTTAAGGTGATGAATTGATCGCTTATTGCTACGATGGGTGTGAACATACGTATACCCAAACCACTTTCGCCACAATTGATTTCTTTATTTTTTGGATGAATGCCTTTAGAGTTGATAATGATATTACCATTTTCTGCCTGTTCGATTTGCGCACCTAATTTTTGAATAACATCTAGCGCTGCCAGGTCATCATTGCTTTTACCGGGATTGATAAGGATAGTTTGCCCATTGGTTAACAAAGCGGCAGCACAGGCCCTTTGCATACTGCTTTTACTGGCGGCAGCATGAATGGTTCCTGATAGTTGTGAGGGTTGTATGCTTACGATCATTTTTTAATGGCACGCGGATGACACAGATAAGACGGATATTCACTGATATGCGGATATCCGTTGTCGGCGATCCTTTAGAATTGTTTAAAAATTTCCTGCAGCTGCACAAAGAGTAATGGTTGAATAACCCCTGTGCCAATTTTTTTGAGTAAGATATAATTGATGCTTACATTGTCTTTTTTCTTATCCATCAACAATACCTTGAATGCTTTTTTCGTATCAAATTCGGCAAAAGTAGGCAGACCGTATTTACTTAACAGGTTCACCACTTCATCCGCCTGTGAAAACCCTTTGAGTTGTTGGGAGATAACCGCAGCGTAAGTCATGCCGATACTTATGGCCTGCCCGTGGCTCAACTCATACATATTTTCAATCGCATGGCCGAGTGTATGGCCGTAGTTGAGGAGTTTTCTTTCACCCTCTTCGAATTCATCCTTTACCACTACTTTGGTTTTGATCAATACATTTTTCGTGATCAACCCCGATAATAATTTGGCATCTTTCTGAAAACTGCCCAGCGAATGTTGCTGTAGCATTTTGAACATAGCTGCATCTTTAATACAGGCATGTTTGATGATCTCCGCAAAACCATTCTGCCATTCGTTTTTGGGCAAGGTTTTTAGAAATGAAACATCAAATAATAAAAATTTCGGTTGGCGGATAAGGCCTACCATATTTTTATACACGCCCACATCAATACCATTCTTTCCGCCGATGGAAGCATCAACCATTGCTAAAAGGGAGGTTGGAACAAATCCAAACTTTATGCCGCGCATATAAATGCCTGCAACATAACCTGTGATATCTGTTACCACACCGCCTCCAACACCGATCAATGTTGTTTTTCTATCGGCGCCAAGTGCCAGTAGCTGGTCTATAACCACATCAACTGTTTGCTGTACCTTATATTCTTCACCAGGTTTTAATACGATAGTGTTCCACCCTTTGAATTTCTTTTTGTGTTTGTCAAATACATGCTCATCGGTAATGATCACAGCGTTCTCTTTCGGTACTATTTTTTCTATGTGAGAAAATTCAGCATCAAAATAGTAAGAAACAGTAGTATTGGAGAATTGGTATTTTTTGTGTTTCATGTATCGGTAATTGTTACCTGCTGACCCCTAGAGATCTCCCACGCGAGTGGAGACTTTTCGAGAGATCAGGAATTCATTATCTTATTCTGGTGATTGATACTTTCCATGTGAACCGCATCAAAATATTTGGTCACAAATTCTTTACTCAATCCTAATTTTTCGCCTTTTCCAAAGGCTCTTTCGAGGATTGCATTCCAACGGTTGGTTTGCAGGATAGTTATATTATTATCTTTTTTATATTCACCTATCTTATCTGCCACTTTCATTCGTTGGCCCAGCAGTTGCAGCAATTCATCATCCAGCTGGTTAATCTGCGAACGCATTTTTTCCATGGCTACATGCAATTCTTCTGAATTGATGTCTTCTTTACGCCAGATGATAGAGTCAATCAGTTCACCCAAGCGTTCGGGTGTAATCTGTTGTTTGGCATCGCTCCATGCATTATCAGGATCGATATGGCTTTCGATGATCAATCCGTCAAAATCAAGGTCAATCGCTTTTTGGGCAACGTCAAGTAAAATATCCCTTCTGCCGCAAATATGAGATGGGTCATTAATCAATAATAATTCGGGGTTACGGCGTTTCATCTCAATCGCCAGATGCCACATAGGTGCATTGCGGTATTCTGTATTTCCGTATGAACTGAAGCCACGATGGATCAATCCGATATTTTTAATACCTGCTTTGGCAACCCTTTCCACTGCACCAATCCATAATTCCAAATCGGGGTTAATAGGATTTTTAATCAGCACCGGCACATCTACACCACGCAAGGCATCGGCTACATCCTGCACACTGAATGGGTTTACGGTGGTTCGGGCACCAATCCACAAAACGTCCACATCAAAATGCAAAGCATCTTCAACCTGTTTGCCAGTGGCCACTTCTATAGCTACGGGCAGTCCGGATACTTTTTTAGCCTGCTGTAACCATGGTAAACCCTTGGTACCGATGCCTTCAAAACTTCCGGGGCGTGTACGGGGTTTCCAGATACCGGCACGCAGGATATCTACTTTGCCGGTGGCGGCCAAACGGGTGGCAGTTTGTACTACCTGCTCCTCGGTCTCGGCACTACAGGGACCGGAAATAATAAGTGGACGTTTTTTCAACAATGCTTCCACTGCCGTTAATTGTTCAGTTGCTTGCTCCATAGTATTGAGACACTTAGTTTTTAACTGGTTTGTTGTTCCGAGCCTTCCTATTCTTCGCCTCTTCTTGGCTTTTTATTAAAACCGGCAGGTCCACCGCTATCGGCATCGTTCATCCTGATGCGCCTTCCTTTATAACTTTTTCCATCCAATGAACGGATCATTTGCTGGGCGGCTCCTTTATCAATCTCTATCCAACTGGTCATATCTTTCATGTCAATCTTACCCAATACTTCTTTCTTGAGGTCGCTCATATCCAGGATATACTGCAGGAAGCTGGCTTTGAAAAAGCCATCTTTGGTTCCGAGGTTCACAAACAAACGGCTAAAGCCGCCACTACCACTACTTCCGCGGCTATATTCTTTACGGCTGTCGCCACGTCCTTCGCTTCTGTCATTTCTGTCATCCCTTCTTCTGCCTGCATCGCTCCTGTCGTTAACGTCCCTTTTACTGCGCTCTCTCAGGTTAAGGTCTTCAGCGTTTTCGTAATATTTAAGGAATCGGTCAAATTCCATTGCGGCCACACGTTTCAAAACATCTTCTTTGGTTACCTCGGCAAATTTTTCTGCCAGCATGGGTACATAGGTTTCATAATCGCCGTGACTGATATCAGCCGACAATAATTTATCCATGAAAGAAAAGAATTGTTTTCTACAAACATCTTTACCACTCGGTATATCCAGTTTATTAAACTGTGAGTTGTTGATACGTTCGATCTGTTTGAATTTGTACATCTCTTTCGCATGCACGATGGAGATACAAATACCCAGGTTACCTGCACGACCGGTACGGCCACTTCTATGTGTGTAGATTTCTACATCGTCCGGTAACTCATAATTGATTACGTGTGTGATACCTACTACATCAATACCACGTGCTGCCACATCTGTTGCAATCAGCAACTGGAGGCTCTTATCGCGGAACTGGCCCATTACCCTGTCTCGCTGCTGTTGGGTAAGGTCGCCATGTAATGCATCAATATCATACCCTTCCCTTGTTAAGCGCTCAGAAATTTCCTGTGCATCCAATTTGGTACGGGTGAAAATGATGCCATAAATACCGGGGTTAAAATCAATGATCCTTTTTAAGGTTTCATAACGGTGCTGTGCGGTGGTAACATAATATTGGTGATCGATACTTTTGTTAGCCGTGTTCACTTTACCAACGGTTACTTCCTTGGGATCTTTCATGTACTTCTTACTCACCTTACGTATTTCGGCCGGCATGGTTGCACTGAATAACCAGGTACTTTCACGTGAAGGGGTATTTTTCAGGATAAATTCGATATCATCCTGAAATCCCATGTTCAGCATTTCATCTGCTTCATCCAGCACCACATATTTGATCTGTTCGAGGTTGATTGCTTTTCTTTCGATCAGGTCAATCAATCGTCCAGGCGTTGCTACGATGATCTGTACGCCCCTTTTCAGGTCGCGTATCTGTAAACCAATAGAGGCACCACCATACACAGCCACCACAGAAACACCGGTCATGTATTTTTTAAAGAGCTCTATTTCTTTTACGATCTGCATACACAGTTCCCTGGTAGGGCAAACCACCAAAGCCTGGGGGTATTTAGCTGCCGCATCAATAATATGTAGCAAAGGCAGGCCAAAAGCCGCTGTTTTGCCAGTTCCCGTTTGCGCCAGACCAATAAAGTCCTTGGTGCCACTCAGCAATACGGGTATTGCCTGTTCTTGTATTGCGGTTGGGTTCACATACCCCAACTCGTTCGTTGCCTGAATCAATCTAGCATCAATTCCCAACGCTTCAAATGTCGTCATGTATTAAAAAATTTGCGGCAAAGGTAGTTTTTATACGCCTCTTTACCTGTTTTTTGTTTGAAATCCAGCAGTAGCGGGGATTTCAGCGGTTCTTGCGTGGTAATTTTGTACTTACTGGCCGTTATTCTGATTTACTGAGTAGTGAGTAATGAATGGTGAGTAAAGAAGGGATTTACTCATAACTTACTACTCACCACTCACTACTTTAAAATCCGTTTAATCCCATTCGCATTTTCTATCAATTCACCTAAATATTCATAATTTTCTTTCTCCAGGCAGGCTTTGAATTTGCGTAACTGGGCTATATGTTCGTTAAGCACGTCCAGTACATTTTCCCTGTTCTGCATAAATATGGGTACCCACATGGCGGGGTTACTCTTAGCCAGGCGGACGGTACTTTCAAAACCACCACTGGCCAGTTCAAAAATGGCATCACCTTCTTTCTCTTTTTCCAAAACCGTATTGGCCAAGGCAAAAGAAGTGATATGTGATATATGACTTACATACGCAACATGAACATCATGGTCGGCTGCATTCATATATATAAGGTGCATGCCTAATAAGCCATATACTTTTTCCACCAATGATACTGCATCTGCATCGCTGTTTTCTTTGCTGCAGATAACGGTTGCCTTTCCTTCGAAAGCACCTTTTACAGCTGCTTCCGGACCGCTGTATTCCGTACCCCACATAGGGTGTGTGGCTACAAACCTTCCACGGTTCAGATGTTTGGCCGCCGATTCGCAGATTATTTTTTTGGTAGAACCTACATCCATGACCACCTGCCTGTTTACCAGTTCTAAAACAACCGGCAATAATGCTTCCGCTGCATTGATAGGTGTTGCCAGGATAACGAGATCTGATTGCAATACCGCTTCTTTCATCTCCTGGATCTCATCTACCAATCTTAGTGTTAATGCTTTTTGGCAGTGTTCCGCATTGGAGTCTACACCAATTATTTTAGCGGCAAACCCTTTCTCTTTCAAGGTTAATGCCATTGAACCGCCGATGAGACCTATACCAATTATTGTGACAGTCATGATATTGATTTTGAAATGGTAAGATTGGTAACCCGGGAAATTGATATCCTTTTTATTGCTTCTTCAAATTTTTCAACACTCCCGCATAAGCTTACCCGGATATATGCATCGCCCACACTTCCAAAAATTCCGCCGGGTGTAATGAATACGTTGGCATTGTATAACACATCATCACTTAGCTCGTACCCGGTTTTATAAGTGGCTGGTATTTTTGCCCATACGAACATACCTACCTGTGTTTTTGAAAATTGGCAGTTGAGTAATATAAGCAATTCAAATACTTTTTCTCTTCGCTTCGCATAGATGGCATTTATTTCGTTGAACCATTCCTTACCAAGGCTTAAAGCCTTTGCTGCAGCCAGTTGTACGGGTAGGAACATGCCACTGTCCATATTACTTTTAAAACGCAATACCTCATCAATCCTTTCTTTGGCACCGCATAACATCCCTACTCTCCAGCCCGCCATGTTCTGGCTTTTACTCAACGAGTTTAATTCGATTACTACATCTTTAGCCCCCTCCACGCTTAATAAGCTCATGGGTGTTTCATTCAAAATAAAACTGTAAGGATTATCATGACAAACCAGGATATTATGTTTTTTACCAAAAGCAACTATCTTTTCAAACAATGCTTTTGTTGGTAGCTGGCCCGTGGGCATGTGGGGATAATTTACCCATAACAATTTCACTTTACTAAGATCTGTTTTTTCCAATGCATCAAAATCGGGTTGCCACTCGTTCGTTTCTGTGAGTTCGTAAGGAATTGCTTTGCCGCCTGCTAATTTTACGGCACTACTGTATGTAGGATATCCCGGGTTAGGTATTAAAGCTTCATCCCCTTCATTTAAGTAAGTCATGCAAATATGCATGATGCCTTCTTTACTACCTATTAATGGAAGTATTTCTGAATCTGCATTCAGCTGTACCTCATACCAGGTAGCATACCAATCAGCAATGGCTTTACGTAACTGAGGTGACCCTTTGTAATTCTGGTAAGCATGCGTATTGGTTTTTGCAGCCTCTTCCTGCAAAACCTTTACCACAGCAGGGTGTGGCGGAAGGTCGGGGCTGCCGATACCGAGGTTGATGATATTCTTCTCCTGTTTATTCAGTTCATCTATCTCTCTCAGTTTTTGAGAAAAATAATATTCGCCGATCCCTTCCAGTCTTTTTGAAGTGGTGATTTGCATAGCTTATCCTTTTACAACTTTTCCTTTTTTATAGATGCCAAATATTTTTACGCTGTTGGTAAGCGATTGAATAGACGTTAATACCCTATCCAGTTGTTTACGTGTATCAAATTCCATATCTGCATAAAAACCATATTTAAAATTGCTGCCGGGTATCGGCATACTTTGCAGTTTACTTACATTGATGCCGCCCGCAGCAATGTTAGTCAGCACTTTGGCCAATATTCCTTTGGAGTGGTTTGTTTGAAAATAGATAGATACTTTATTTGCGCCTGTTACTTCTTCCGTTTCCTTTTCTCTTTGCAATACAAGAAAGCGGGTAACATTATTTTTCATTGTTTGAATATCGGGCGCAATCACATCCATTCCATATAATTCTGCAGCCAGCTTACTGGCAATCGCAGCAGCATGCTTGTTGTGTTTTTGGTGGATATGTTTTGCACTCAATGCGGTATCCTCGGTCTCAACCAATTTCCATTCATTCTTTTCTAAAAAGTCAAGGCATTGCAAAATGGCCATCGGATGGCTATGCACTTCTTTAATATCGCTAAGTTTCACCCCCGGATTAACCAGTAAATTCTGACTGATAGATAAATAAACTTCTCCGATTACTTTCAGGTTACTTTTCTGTAACAGGTTATAATTCGGCAGTATGCTTCCGGCGATAGAATTTTCAATGGCCATGATACCACCGGCGGATTGTTTTTTATCCGATGCTATCCTGACCAGATCGCGGAAAGTAGCACAGGGTATTACTTCTACCTGCTTACCAAAAAAATACCTGGCCGCTACCTGATGGAAGCTCCCTTCGTATCCCTGGATGCAAATACCACCACCCTTCTGCTGCCTGAAGGAGGCGTTAAGAGGGGATGTATTATTTTTATTTTCGCTTAGATTCATCTTTCCTTTTCAATTGTCCCTTTCAGGGGTTAGGGGGATAAAAAAATCCCGGCCTTTTGGGCCGGGATCGTATGTTAATTTGTTTTCGCTTTTTATGCTTTGGCAAATACTACCCGGCTTCTTTTTTCAAAGAAGTAATAAAAGAAAAAATAAAAAGTATTTGCTATGGTTGTTTTCATTTCATGTCAAATATAAACATTGATCAGATGCAAAACTTCTTTTCGAAAAATTTTTAAACTAACAGTTGTTCGGTCGGGACACGAAAGCGGCCTGAATGATTACTTCGATAACTTTAGCTGGGCATTGTTGTAATCTTGAGATATGCCCCTCTTAATAAAGTTGCTTTAGGCTTTTTATTTGTCAGGTCGCTTTAGCGTCCCGACAAAAAGAAAGCCCCTCCGTGGAAACGGAGCGGCCTCTAACGATTGCTTGCCATATGAAAAGAGTTATTTGCTACCAAACTGCCGGCAAACAGGCACCACAAGATCTGACACACGGTAGTTTTTAAATTACATCTTTGTTTTTCCCTTAACAGAATCTTTCTTTGCTTTTGCAGAAGAATCGATCATTGCTTTTGCAGTATCAGCACCAGCTTTTACTGAATCTTTCATGGCATTTTTTGAAGAATCAATGGCACTTAAGGTTGAATCTTTTTTAGCTTCAGTAGGATTACCATTGTTACAAGCGGTCATTACACCAGCTACAGCTAGGATTGCGAATACTTTTTTCATGTTTGTGGGCTTTTTTTGTGTGAGTGAATTTGAAGGTTAATACCCCGGGGTGATAAAAGGTAACCCGATGGGCAATAAATTTTCTAAAAAATAATTTTAGGGCTATTTTGGGTTACTTTTACCCCCCTCAGCGTATTAAATGCACAGACAGTGAAAGCCGATACTACCGAACAAGCATTACTGAAAGGATTGGCTAACAATGATTCAAAGGCCATCGAAACCATTTACAAGGATAATTTCAGCATGGTTCAGGCTTTCATTCTGCATAATAACGGGTCTTACGACGATGCAAAGGATATTTTCCAGGAAGCGATGATCGCACTCTATGAGAAAGCACAGAGCGAATCGTTTGTCTTAACCTGCCAAATTAAAACCTATGTATATTCCATATGTAGACGTTTATGGCTTAAACGGTTACAGCAATTGGGGCGGTATTCAAACCAGATCGACAGCCTGGATGAGACTGTTCCGGTTGAAGAGGACCTTGAAATACACGAAAAGCGTAATGCCGAGTTTGCCATAATGGACCGGGCGATGAATAGCCTGGGAGAGCCATGCAAAAGTTTGTTAGAGGGGTATTATTTGAAAAAGATGGGAATGCAGGAGTTGGCGATCGAGTTTGGCTATACTAACGCAGACAATGCCAAGAACCAGAAATACAAATGTTTGATGCGCCTGAAGAAATTATTCTTCTCGCAATATAATATCGGAGACTAAATACCATGGACGACATTTTATTATTAGAAGCAATTGAAAGGTACCTAAGCGGCGATATGGATGCGGCTGAGCGTACATATTTTGAAACCCTTCGGAAAAATACCCCTGAAATAGACCAGATGGTAGTAGAACACAGCATGTTCCTGCACCAGATGGATATCTATTCTGTTCACCGCAACCTGAAACAAAGTTTGCAGGCTACCCATGCAAAACTATTAGAGCGGGGCGAAGTGAATGAAGGTGGCGAATTAACTACCAAGGGTCGTGTTATACAGCTTTGGAACAAATACAAAAGGGTTACAGCCATTGCAGCTTCCGTAGGTGGCATTATTGCATTGGTGATCAGCGGCCTGGCCATTTATTTTTCTCCTGTAGTAAACGGTAGCCAGATAGAGCAGTTAAGCAAGGCTATTGAAGTAATTAAAAAGAACCAGCAATACCAGGGTACTTTGATTAATGAAGTAAAAAGCAAGATACCCGAAAATGCCAAACTGATCAGTGGCGGATCTGGTTTTTTGATTGATCCAAAAGGTTATATTATAACCAATGCCCACGTATTAAAAGGATCGGGTGCGGTGGTTGTTAACAGCAAGGGGCAGGAGTTCAATGCCACTATCGCTAATATTGACCTTGAAAAAGACCTCGCTATTCTGAAGATCAATGACCAGGATTATGAGCCATTAAAATCACTCCCTTACAGTATTCGCAGGGCTAATACAGATTTAGGCGAACAGATTTTTACTTTGGGCTATCCACGAAATGATATTGTATATGGCGAGGGTTATTTAAGTGCCCGCACCGGTTACAACAGCGACTCATTAACTTACCAGGTGCAGATAAGTGCCAATCCGGGTAATTCCGGTGGACCGGTATTTAATAATAATGGTGAAGTGATTGGCGTATTAAGTACCCGGCAGGCACAAGCCGAAGGCGTTACGTTTGCAGTGAAGTCGAAGAATATTTTCCGCATGGTAGATGAGTTGTCAAATAGTGACACATCACTCGAAAAAATAAAATTGCCTACCCATTCTACTTTAAAGGGTGTTGAGAGAAAACTACAGATTACCAGGTTGGAAGATTGTGTGTTTTATGTAAAGGCCTACAGGAAATAATAATCCTGCTGGGCGCTGATATATTTATAAATAGCCCTGCTCACTGAGCAGGGCTATCTTTTTTTGCGTATATGCGTTTGATGATCATAATAGCCGGAAAAATCAGTATAAACATATACCTTGCTAATATTGATGTAGGAAGCCAATCAAATAAGCATAATAAAAATCCGCTTAAAAAATCATAGCGATCGTAAAGCTCCTGACTAACGCCATCTTTCTAATCCGGGGTTCATGGGCAATGGAGGAAAGGTTTCTTTTTGGGTTTGCAATATATCTCCAGATAAAATAAACAGACATGCCTATCATAAACATGTTGAATGAATAAAACATCCATACACTATCCATGTTAAAATGTAGAGAATTCATGGCACTGGAAAAAGGCATAATGATAATCCAGAAAAGTAAGTGAAGGTTGAGCCAAAGCAATGCGCCATCATAATTGTTAATGTATCCAAAAAGGCGGTGATGAGTAGTCCAAAACTGGCCAATAACAGCAAAGCTTAATAACAATCAAAAAAGTCGTGCCATTTTTCCCTTAGTATTTTGGCGAATGCATCCCCATTATGCAGGTCGGGTACTTTAATTTCTATGACCAAGAGTGTAATGGCAATTGCAAAAACCGCATCACTGAACAATATCATTCTTTCTAACTGGAACTGATTGCGGTTCTCAAAAAGATCGTGTTGCGGGTGTGACATATACCTTAGGCTTTGATTGTTTGAAAATAGCAAAAAAAAAGAGAAGCAAATTGCTTCTCCCAATTAAAATTATTCTCTTAGTGTTAAGCCCACAGACTTGCGGGGTACTCTCCTGCCGCCACCAAAGCACTGATACTCGCCAGAACACCCGGTGCGTCTTCTTTATAGGTTACCCCAAACCATTTTGCTGAAGTGGGGATTACTTTCACTACACCTGCACCTGATTGTATAAAATATTTAGCCGCTGTTGGAATAAAAAATTCTGATTTAGGCTCATGTATGTGCTTGTCCAGGAAATTATGAAACTGCGCTTCGCAAAAATTAATAAAGCCAGGGGCAAAACAGAGATAGTTCATGCTAACCAGGCTATCTTCCGATACTTCATGCGCACTGGTTTCATCGGTATAGGTTATCCGCCCGTTTTCGCCGCGGAAGATACTGGTGCGTTCATTAATATCTGTGAGGTTATTGTCGGCATCCACTTCACATACTCCGCGGCTTACACTGCCGTTATCACTCAGCGTATTCTTTAATTCATATCCTACAATACAATATGTTTGTTCATTG
>JANXUL010000121.1 GCA_025356235.1 Bacteroidota bacterium | reverse complement strand
GATTGGCAGGCCGCCGTTGAATTAACAAACTACCTGCGCACATTAGACCCGCAAGATCCGGTTAAATATGATTTTGCATTGTTTGGATTGGGGGTGATAGAAAAATATTAGTTTAAACAATCTTATTTATTAGTTAGAACGTGTTGTGCTATTGAAAACCCTCTGTGCAGCGCAGTCTACTTTATATCTGTGTGTTGAAAAAAATATTATTTCGGAGTACTAAGTATTTTTTTTTCAACACTGAGATACGGAGATTGAGCGTTGCACAGAGAATTACTATAATACAGCCTGGTTTAATAGCACCACACGTTAGTTAGAATTTTTGCACACAAACCCCAATAGCGTTTTAAAACATATATTCTTTATCCAAAAGTTTTAAGCCATAATAGTAACTTTATAGAATGTCAACCGATTTACAGCCCTGGGAACATCTTTCTGCGGAAGAACTGGCCACTTACATTAATGAGATGATCCTTCGCGATTTTACAGGGCTCATGAACCTGTTATACCGTTTGGACGTAAGTGAAACCAAAATCAGGAAACTGCTGGATGAAATGCAGCACGAAGATGCCGGCAAAATCATCGCCGCCGTAATCATCGAACGCCAGCTGCAAAAGATCAAATCAAAACAACAATTTAAACAGGAGGGGGATATCCCGGAAGATGACAGGTGGTAAAATCCCTTCGGAGACCAGGTGGTCTATTATTTATATTGACAATAATAGTTGTTACCTGACCTGACAGTTCGATTTTTTCTAGCACAACGCTGCAGAAAATGGAATTTTTAGTGGAAGATGTTTACTGTAATAACTCGTCAATTCGTTTAAAATGATACGCTTCTTTTTTTAGGTACGCAATCAGTTCTTCTAACCTGTTATACAATTTATCTTTGCGGCGCGGGTCAGTTCCGGCATGTATTAACAGGATACCTCCATTCAATCCATCAACATTATTTTCATTAAACTTTTTAATGGATTCTATGATAGCGTCACTGCTTCGATAAGATGCACCCATTTCGGGGTAGGTATAATCAGCATTGCTGGTAGTGCCTGGCGTAAAACTGAAAAGCTTTACACCCATTGCTTTAATCCATCTGGCCGTTTCTTCATTCCACCATTCATATGGTGGGATAAAAAAAGGCTTGTAATCTATCGGCCTGATTCCTGCTTCAAATATTGCTTTATCATTCTGCAGATAGTCTGATTGCAATGAATCATGCGAAACAAGGGTACTGTCCCTTTTGCGCCAGTCGCAATACAAAAGATGTTTATCAGAATGTGGACCCAGAAAGTTTTTTTGTTGATATAATTTTTTTATGCCTGTTTGAAAAGAGGCATTCCGGTAGAAATTCCCTGTAAAAAAGAAAGAAGCTTTTATTTTTTCTCTTTCTAATGTATTGGCAATAGAAGTTAAGCCATCCCCGAATTCATCACCTGTAAATACAAGTGCCAACTCTTTTTTTCTATTATCCCCACGTATAATGGCACCAAGAGAGGATTGATACAAAGGTGCCGCTGCCATTTTGTTTGCTTCCGCTTCTTTTGCCGCCAGCAAATAAATCAACGATGCTGTTCCATCCATGGTAGGTTCATTCGTGCTATAATCGCCATAATCATCATGGTAAACAGCCAGCGCACTTTGAAATGTTGCATATTCATCCGCATCTTTCAACTGGATACCAATCAGTCCTTTATAAATGGATGTATATACAGGGCCGTCAACCAACCCACCATCTATCGGATATTTCTTCAGATGGGTGAATGCAGAATGGGGGTCAACAGGTGTATCGCCATTAGCGGGTAATCCATATACCATACTGGTTCCCCAAGGATTGCAGCCGAAGAGCCAATCGAAATTGGCTTGTTCTAATTGTTCAAATCTGTTATCGTTTGCTGCTTGCCGATACCAGTAGCAAGCAATGGTAAGGGAGGTTGTGAGGTTGTTACTACACCAGATAAAAGGCACCCCTCTGTTAAAAGCATTGGTCTTGGCTTTTTCTGAAACCCTATCAATCACAGATCTGCTCGTTAATTCCAGTTCTAAGTTATATGCATTAAATCCACGTACTGCTTCCATTGCGTAGATCCCGAGATTATTAAAGGGATAATACTGGTAATGCGCTGCGGTATCTTTCCCCATCCATTTAGCAACGGAATCCTTTACTAAATATTGATAAAAATCCTGTTCGTATCTTTTTTTTCTGGTTAACCCATACAACTGTGCAGCAGCGAGTTCCATATCATCGGCCCAATCGCCTTCTGCATAAATATAAGGCGACCTTACAGAAGCTGTTTGTGCAACACCTGGTTTGATTATACCAAACTCGTAGGCATCAACCGCTTTTTTTTGTAAAAACCTTGCAAACACAGCATCTTTTTTTTGATAGATAGCCGAACCCAAAGCAAAGGCACTCGCAAATTTTCCGGCAATTGAAGCGGTACCGGTTGTTGCATTCATAAACCTCCCTCGCTGCTGGGGCTTGCCACTTACAAAATACACTGGCCGTTCAAATCCTTTTCCATAAAAATTATCTTCTTTTGGTATCCGCATTCCCATATGGTCACGGTCATCACCTAACTGGTTAAACATCCAGTTGGACTTGGGGTTCATTTTTATCAACCAGTCCAGTCCCCATTTGGCTTCATCTAGTACATCGGCTGTACCGTTTCTTCCATCCAGTCCATTCGCCTGTTTGGTATCTCCAAATACTTTCGGAAAATCCCGGTAAGCTGCCAGTAAATGCCAGGTTGCATTGGCAGAGGTGGTACTGTATTGCAGGTAATCGCTTGCATCGTGCCAACCACCACTCACATCAATATGCGTACTGTCGGGCATTGGGCCATACAAAGTATATCCATCATGGGTGTGGCAACTGTCTTTTAAAAAGGGATTGAATCCACTCCGCTGCTGGCGCATGTATTGTAAACAAAAATCTGCTGCGCCTTTATAAACATCATTATCAATCGTAAAAACAGGTGACTGGATTTTTCCGGTTCTTAGAAAATATTTGCCCGATTTATTAAAAGATGAAAAATCCAATTGATATGTTTCTGTGAAGGGTCCATAAGCCCCAAATGCTTTTCCTGCAGTATGCCTGTACATTGTTTTTTGTGTACCCGCATCCACCAGTTCAAATTCTGTTAACTGATTGGTTAGTTTGCTGCACCATACGGCTACTTTACTACCGCCGGGTGTATAGCCTAATTGGTTAATGCGTATCCAGTAACTTTCCTGAGCCGGCAACAGGGAGGGAGACATAAGAATCCATAAAAAAAAATTGCGTACGTCTCTTTTCATAGCAGCCAAATTAGGTTATTAAAGATACTATTCATAGCGGTGAGCCCCATTTTTTAGGCTATTTTCGCTCCTTAATATTGTTTGTACATGAAACTTGTTTCTTACCTCAATGATGGCCGCGATCAATTGGCATTTTTAGTAGAGGGGCTTTTATTCGATTGCGACCTGCTGCACCCGGAACTGCCTAACAGCATGAATATGTTTTTACATTACTGGGATGATATGTACCCCATTGCCCTGCAGGTAAACGCTGCCATAAAAAGCGGCCGCATCAGTAATGAACAAGGATTGCCAATAGAAGGAATAGAATTATTGGCATCAGTTCCTTTCCCTACATCATGCAGGGATGGATATGCTTTTCGCCAGCATGTGGCCGCAGCGCGCAGAAACCGGAAAGTAGATATGATTCCTGAATTTGACCAGTACCCTATTTTTTATTTTACTAATCACCACAGCATTCAGGGGCCGGGTGAAATCAAATGCATGCCGGATCATTTTGAGAAACTGGATTTTGAGCTGGAAGCGGCTATCGTAATTTGCAAGCAGGGAAGAAACATACCGGCCCAAGAAGCAGATTCTTATATCGGTGGATTAATGATCATGAATGATATGAGCGCGAGACAATTGCAGATGGAAGAAATGCTGTTAAACCTTGGCCCGGCTAAAGGAAAAGATTTCGCAACAGTGATTGGTCCTTGCCTGGTTACATTGGATGAATTGGAAAATTTCGAAATACCCTGCAAAGAAGGGCATACCGGTAAAAGCTGGAACTTACCCATGAAGTGCTGGGTAAATGGTGTGCAGGTGAGCAGCGGCAATATTGGCGATATGGACTGGACCTTTGCCGAAATTATAGAACGTTGTGCATACGGTGTAGATATACACCCCGGCGATGTAATCGGAAGCGGCACAGTAGGTACAGGTTGTTTTTTAGAATTGAATGGAACCGGAAAACTGAATGACCCTAATTATAAAGAGCAGTGGCTGCAGGAAAACGATGTTGTGGAAATGGAAATTGAAGGACTCGGCAGATTGAGTAATACCATTGTAAGAGATGAATCTTCATTTTCTATTTTGGCAAAAAAACAAGGAAGCAGCACCTGAATTTGAGTAGCTATACGGTCTTTTAAGAGGATTCTTTTGTATAGTTTAGCATTCTGTATTCCTCAGCTCTTTTCACCGCAGAGATGGGGAGTTACATGCGTTAAACACAGAGAATTACAAATAAGAAACATTCGTTTCAGAACTATTGTACCAGTTGATTTAACTTATAAAGGATCATCCCTCGGTAAAGCTTATGTAATGGATGTTTTAGTATAGGAATCAATTAGTAAAGAAATAAAATCGGTAGAACCCAATATTTGAATCGCAGTTGATTACTTATTTATGGTTAGCTGATAAAAAACTTGGGT
The DNA here is from genome assembly GCA_025356235.1 of Bacteroidota bacterium. Classification (GTDB taxonomy): domain Bacteria; phylum Bacteroidota; class Bacteroidia; order Chitinophagales; family Chitinophagaceae; genus Sediminibacterium. The sequence goes on along the minus strand of JANXUL010000121.1, from coordinate 20,039 downwards.
ATCTCATTAATTTTAATGTATTACTTCTCAAAGACGGCTTCAGAAGAATGGTCCACCGGTTTTTACTCCGCGAAACCTTTGCTTCTTCCCGCCTCCATAGTGAAAAAGATTATGCATATAGATTTTTCGCAAATATCAACAATGGAAAAACAGCAGTGGCTGCAACATGCTATTGCGCCGAGGCCTGTTTGTTTTGCCAGTACAATAGATCTTGCAGGTAATGTGAATGTAAGCCCGTTCAGTTTTTTCAACCTGTTCTCTTCAAACCCGCCAATCGTAATTTTTGCTCCCTCAAGAAGGGTGAGGGATAATACAACCAAACATACTTTACAAAACGTTTGGGAAGTACCTGAATGTGTTATTAATATGGTTGATTACAATATGGTTCAACAAACCAGCCTTTCCAGTTGCGAGTTTGCGAAAGGTGTGGATGAGTTTGTAAAATCAGGATTTACCAAAGAACCCGCAACCATGGTAAAGCCCCCCATGGTTAAGGAAGCAAAAATTAAATTGGAATGTAAAGTAAATGAAATCAAAAGCCTCGGCGAAGAGGGTGGTGCCGGACAGTTAGTGATAGCCGAAGTATTGTGCATGCATGTAGATGAAAGTATTTTAGGCAAAGATGGAAAAATAGATCAACGAAAACTGCACCTGGTGGCCCGGCTGGGGGGCGACTGGTATTGCAAAGTAGATGAAACCAACCTCTTTACTGTAAATAAACCCAATATCCAGATTGCCATTGGTGTTGATGCATTACCCGAGGGTATACGGCATAGCCTTATTTTAACCGGCAATCACTTAGGCTTGCTCGGCAATGTGCATGATATACCTGAAATAAACCCGGCCTTTACTGATGACAGGTTAAAAAGTATTATTCAATACTATTCTATCAGTCCCATAGAAATGGAAAAAGAACTGCACATATATGCTGCAGAATTATTGAATACCGGAAAAGTACAGGATGCCTGGCAGATATTATTATCCGGAGAAAATATTTAGAACATCGCCAACAGGTCATCTTCTGTAAGCAGGTTATCACTGAATAATCCATTTGTTTTTTGTAATGCCCTTCCTTTTTCAATGGCCATTTGTACTATTTGATAAGTATTGTGTGATAACTGCAATGGCTCTGTGGATGGCGAGCTTAACCATTGCAAAATACGGGAATGAAAATCTACTTCTATCTGGTCAACCACAGATACCTTAAAATCTTTTAACGCAGCAGCATTACACAATTGTTCGTACTGGCCTTTAATAGGCAGTACCAGTAATTTTTTTCCTAAATATAAAGCTTCGGCAGGTGTTTCAAATCCGGCACCGGTAATTACTCCCTGCGAGTGTATAAGGCTTTGGGTAAAGCCTTCATTGCTAATAGGAAACATGGTAACATTAGCAGATATTGTTGGCTGACGTACTTTTTTCGAAAATACTTCAAAGCGTATATCTTTTATTTTATGTAACTCATTTAAAACCACTTCATCGCTATAATGGGAGAGATACACAGTAACATGCCCTTTCTCTGTGGGTTCGGCCTGCAGTATTTCCTGTTTGATAACAGGAGAAAAAATAAAATCATCATATTGTGCAAAATGTAACCCTACATAATCACTTGCTGTTGCGTATTGCTTCAATATCAGTTCCCCGGTTATATCTTTTTTGCTGCCACGCGGCGTTTGCTTACTTTGAAAGCTTGCCTGGTGGCCAAACCCTATACTTGGCACATTCTTTAGTTTGCAGGCAAGTGATGTAATGCTTTCAAAATCATTTAATACCAGGTCGTATTTTTCTACAGGTAGTTCTCTGGCTTCTTTCCAGATACGTTTTACACTAAATTCTTTCCACATGTGCCAGTAGTCAAGCCCTCCGTTATTGCCGTAAAATAAACTAAGTCCTTTGCTCCGGTACTTTACAGGCAATAATGGTTGCAGGTGACTGTTGCTGCCGCTTAAAAAAACATCCACTTCGCCATATTGCGCTAAATGCGGCATGAGTTCCATTGCACGGCTTATATGACCATTACCTGTTGCCTGTACTGAATATAATATTTTCATAAGGGCATTGCTAAGGAGTGAAGAAATAAGGCTATCTCATCCGTTACCACGTTTAACTCCGGCAATTTTTTCCCCATAGATACTACGGGGGTGGTTGACGAGGCAAAGTGTTTTTCGTCGTAATGGTATATTGTCCAATCGTTATTTTGGTATTCCAATGCCGTAAGGTTTTCTATCCAGTCGCCACTGTTTAAATACATCACACTCCCGTTTTTGGTAGTTACTTCCCGTTTTTGTGGTTGATGGATATGTCCGCAGATCACATAGTCATATTTTTTTTCAATAGCCAGTTCAGCAGCGGTCTGTTCAAAATCTCCAATCCAGGCCACAGCCTTTTTAACACCATTCTTTACTTTTTTACTGAAACTCATTTTCTCTTTGCCCATCGCTTTCAGGCACCAGTTAATAAAACTATTTAAATGAATAAGCAGGTCATAGCCATGCCCGCCTAACCTCGCTAATAATTTCGCGCTGCCTTTTGTAGTTGCATCAAATACATCACCATGGAAGATCCATGTCATCTTCCCATTGATCTCCATCACTACTTTATCAGTTAGCTGAAAATTACCCATCTCAAGGTCGCTGTACCGGCGGAGTGCTTCATCATGGTTGCCGGTAATATAAATAACACGGGTACCTTTACTTAGCAGGTTCATGATTTCTTTGAATACCTGCATATGCGCCACCGGAAAATATCTTTTATTGAATTGCCAGATATCTATCACATCGCCATTCAATACCAGTATTTGCGGATGGATACTTTTGAGATAGTTAACGATCTCTGTGGCATGGCAACCATAAGTGCCTAAATGAAGGTCACTCATTACTACAACATCTACCGGGCGTCGTTCCATACTAAGGGTTTAGCAAAACTCTCCCATTAATATGAAGTAAATGTTATTGCCGCATTAAGGTAATGTGATTTGTGTGTGAAGGAATTGTTATGGAGGTGGGTAACGTCAGTTGTGAATAATGAAAATAATTTGTCTATCTAAAATACTTTTTTTAGAGATCTCCAAACTGGGGGCGCATTATAATATCTTCTACTAGGGCTTGCGATGATAATTGAGAAGAGGCATAAACCATTTTGGCCACATCAGCTGCTTCCATAATTCGGTTGGTATCTACTTCAAAACCATCCCAGCTGGCACTCATGGTGGCACCGGGACAAACAGCCGTTACTTTAATACCATGTGACTTTAATTCTTCGCGCAGATTTTTGCTAAAGCCCAGCAAGGCAAACTTGCTGATGCTGTAACTACCACCATTCGAATACGCGTGTAAGGAAGCGATGGAACAGATATTAAAAATATGCCCATGTTTTGCAGCGATCATAGAAGGTAGTATGGTTCTGGTAAGATGGTAGGCGCTGTATAAATTTACTTGTATCATTTGTTCCAGTCTATCTTCTTCTTCATCATACACACTACCCGGTAGGAATTGTCCCGCATTATTGATCAAAATATCCGGTGCGCCAAACCCTAAACACCAAACACCAAACTTCTTTGCTTCTTCTTTTATGCCCATATCAACCGCTATTGCCTTTACTACGCATTGTGGATAATTGGTTTGCAGCATAGCTACGGCATCATACAATTGTTTTTCACCCCTGCTGCAGATCAATAAAGTATGACCGTCAGCGGCAAACGCTTCGGCTATTGCTTTGCCAATTCCCTTGGATGCACCGGTGATGATGATGTTCATTTGTTTGTAGTTTGGAGGGCAAATTACGGATTATGAATTACGAATTACGGGTTACGAATTACAGATTTGAAACTGAGACGTAAAATATTCGTAATTCATAATTCGCAATCCGTAATTTACAACATGAAGTACCAACATTTATTCTTCGATCTCGATCACACACTATGGGATTTTGAAGCCAATGCAAAACAAACCTTATCCGACCTGTATGAAAGCAATGAATTACAAAATAAAGGAGTAAGCGATTTCAGTCTTTTTTTTGAACGGTACAGCTATCATAATGAACGTTTATGGGACCGGTACACGAAGGGTTTTATTAAACAGGAAGAATTACGCTGGAAAAGGATGTGGCTGACTTTACTGGATTTTAAAATGGCAGATGAGCCTTTATCAAAACAACTGGCGGTTCAATTCCTGGAACAGCTGCCTACTAAAAAGGAACTTTTCCCATACACAATTGAAATATTGACCTATCTTAAAGAAAAAAAATACCGGATGCATTTAGTAACAAATGGTTTTGAAAAAGTGCAGTACCATAAAATACAAAATGCCAACCTGCATGTTTTTTTTGAAGAGGTGATTACTTCCGAAGCCAGTAATAGCCTGAAACCTAATAAAGCAATATTTGATTATGCGCTGGAGAAAACCGGTGCCACAGTAAAAGAAAGTATTATGATAGGTGATAACCAGGATGCAGATATACAGGGTGGTATTAATGCCGGAATGGATACCATTTTTGTAAATCACCTGAAGGTTACACCACATGTGCATCCAACTTTCACCATTTATCATTTGAAAGAACTGGAAGATATTCTCTGAGGATGCTCCACAAAATAGCCCCACCAAATATGGCAGGGCTATTTATTTTTTTTATTAATCCTTATGCTTTGGCAGCTGCGGGTTTAGTGGTGGCCTTAGCGGTTGTTTTTGTGGCTTTGGCATCTTTCTTATCGTCTTTTTTACAGTCTTTACTGCAGCAATCTTTTCCTTTGGCACATTTTTTACCATCACCTTCGTGTGCAAATGCAAAACCGGTAAACAGGAAAGCAGCCGTAGCTAATAAAAATACTTTTTTCATATAAATCGTTTTTTTAGTGAATGATCTGTCAGCAAAGTACCAAAAATCTTGATTGAAATACTTTCACGACTGTTAAATTACAGGAATGAAGGCTACCAGCTTGCCAAAACGGTAACACCCCCTTTAACTACCTGGTTCAATTGCACATTTATTTGGGCATTCAGGGGCAATAATACGTCTACCCGGCTACCGAATTTGATAAAACCATATTCGTCACCCTGGCTTATTTTCTGGCCCACTTTGGTGTAATTACAGATACGTTTCGCAAGGGCACCGGCAATTTGTTTATATAAAATTTCTCCGTGGCTATTCCTTGTTACAACGCTCCATCTCTCATTTTCGGTGGATGATTTAGGGTGCCAGGCTACCAGGTATTTGCCTTTATGGTATTGATTATAGACCACTTCGCCAGTAACTGGGTTTCTGTTTACGTGTACATTGGCAGGACTCATGAAAATGCTTACCTGTATACGCCTGTCTTTAAAATATTCCACTTCGGTTACTTCCTCAATCACTACCACCTTTCCATCTGCCGGGCAAATAATCTGATTATCATTGATGGTTAACTCCCGGTTTGGTATCCTGAAAAAAGAGATAATAAACAGGAAAAGGAAAAGGGTTACCACAAACAGCACCATAGCCAGCCAGGGCAAAGAAGCACTTAAGAAACTAAAGGAAGCCACATTCAGTAATCCGAATATCAAGGCAGTAATGGCAATGGTTTTATATCCTTCTCTATGAATAATCATTGGGAATAATTGAATAGCAAATGTAAAACGGAATATTGAGAAAGATTCATGCTTTTACGTTTAAAACTGTCTTATTGGGTTTTACGCAAAGTTGTAAAGGGTAAAAGAAGAAAGGTATTGTGCGAAATTTTCTATTTAATAAAGCAGGTAAAATACAACCCAAACTGCTGTTGTAGCTAACAACAAAGAATCAAATCTATCTAAAAACCCACCATGGCCCGGCATAATCTGGCCGCTGTCTTTCACACCGGCAAGGCGTTTGAGTTTACTTTCAAAGAGATCGCCGGCAGTACCGGCTATTGCTGCAGTGAGGGAAATAAGCAACAACGGTTTTACTTGAAAATGAAACCCGTAAAAACCAATCAGTACCACCGCCAACACAGCTAAGATTGCCCCACCTATCGTTCCCTCCCATGTTTTTTTAGGGGAGATGGGAGAAAAAGGTGTTTTCCCGATAAATGATCCCACCATATAGGCCATTGTATCGTTGATCCAGATAGATGCGATGAGTACTACGGGCATGATCCAGTTGTCGCCCATAAAAACAGTTTGATGGATATTGCCCCATAAACGCATCATCAATCCCCAGCTTATTGAAATATAAACAAACCCCATAACCGAATGAGCCAATAAACGGGGATTGTTTTTTTTGAAAAACAGAATCGCACTGATGATTAATACGCCCATACTCACCCAAAATATCCAGCACCCGATTTTGTAAAGAATGAGGTCAGCTATCGGGTAGTTACTATCCGTCATCCATAACATAAACCCCCATCCTGCCAATATTATCCCGTATTTATGAAATGGTGAGATCTGCCGGTATTCGGAATCTATCAGCCCAACTATTTTTTGGTATTCTATCCAGCAACCGAGATGAATGACAGAAAATAAGAATAAAAAACTCCATGGGTTCCATAAAAGTCCGGCTAACATTACCAATACAAAAACAACAGCTGTTAGTGCGCGTGTTTTGAATGTTTGAAAATTAAAAGCCATGGGGTATGTGTGGTTTTGGAAGTACGAAGTACGAACGTATGGGGGAGATCACCAAATACTGAGGGTTTCCGGGTATTGGTAAGATACTGATAAGCGGATTGGGATTAAACACATAGCTACATGGAGCAATCTATGTTTTCTATGCTCATTCCTATATGCCTGTATATTTTAAAAAAACTAGTTCAACAAGCTGGCTGCCAATAATTGCTTAGTCGTTTCAACCAAATGCCCGGGCACATACAATTCAATATCCCCGAAATTAAGGTAGCTGCTGTCTTGCTTATTCATTATTTGTACGGGCACATTATTTTCTTCGAGCATGCCTTGTATGATACTTGCCTCTGCAGGGTTACGGGTTGCATAAATTTTTTGCCAGGGTTCCATCAGGAGATCATGTTTTCGGGGGATGAGTCTAGTTTGTTATTTGCAGATGCCAGCACAATATCGCTTTCCTGTTTGAAAGGTTTAAAAAAAACAATTAAAAACACCAGAGCGATGGCACCCCACCAGATGGGCATACTTTCATCCATTGTTTTTTCAATAGATTCCCCCCGGCGTGATACAATATATAATTGGGTTACCACAAAAGCATTATTCAATAAATGCAGCGCAATATTTAACCAGATATTTTTACTGTAAAAAAATATCAGTCCCAAAACCATACCCAATGCTGCTCTTGGTAAAAAACCAAAATATGAAAAATGGATAGCGCTGAATAAAATGCTGGTGATAATGATGCCGGCCCATTTGTTTTTTGTCCAGCCAATAAATATTTGCTGAAAACCCCCGCGAAACAATACTTCTTCAAACAGGGCTGGCGCTGCGGCCAATACCAGTAATGCCAATATATAATCGCCCGTTGTTTTCATGTAGGCCATGGATAACATGGCAGCTTTATAAGCATCTTCCAGTGCTTTGGCTTTGGCAAACCATTTAGCCGGTATAGGTATCCTTTCATTTAATTCGCCCAATGCACCGCTGAGTACCATGCTGGCGAAAGTAATTACGATCACCAATAAAAGTTGCTTATTACTAATAGCCGAATTAAAACCCAGCTGTGCAAAAGGCCGCTTACTAAGCATCTTTGCCAAAATCAATGCCGGGAAAAGGAAAGCCAATAAAGAGGCAAGGGTATTTAAGATACGTGAAGTATTGGCATTTTCGGGCCGGTTCATGGCCGGGAGCACCTGTAGAAAAGGCACATGCAATAAAAGACTACCTACAAAAGGAACCAGAAAGGCACTTAACACAAGGAAAAGCCCTAATAAGCCCAGTAAAATGGCAAATTGTAACGGATAATCAATCGAAGGCTTTTGATTCATACTATTGAAAAATAAGATTGTAAATTTGCAACTTCTTTAAAAGAAAGCAGTGGGTGAAAAGGACAAAAGGCAAATCAACAGGCGCAGTTTCCTTTTTACGCAATGCAAAGGTGCAATATGGTTAAAATTGATCAGATAGTGTTACCCGATTTCCCGTTATTACTCGCTCCAATGGAAGACGTGAGTGATCCACCTTTTCGTGCCGTATGCAAAGACAATGGGGCCGACCTTATGTACACCGAATTTATCAGCAGCGAAGGATTGATACGGCATGCCATTAAAAGCCGTCAGAAATTAGACATTTTTGATTATGAACGCCCCATCGGCATACAGATATTTGGTGGCGATGAAGAAGCCATGGCGATGAGTGCCCGGATTGTAGAAGCCGTTAATCCCGACCTTGTAGATATCAATTTCGGTTGCCCTGTAAAAAAAGTAGTAAGCAAAGGTGCCGGTGCGGGAGTATTGAAAGATGTGGACCTGATGGTTCGGTTGACAGAATCGGTTGTTAAAAGCACGCATTTGCCTGTTACTGTAAAAACAAGATTGGGTTGGGATGACAATTCAAAAAATATTGAAGAGGTAGCTGAGCGTTTGCAGGATTGCGGCATCAAAGCATTGGCCATTCATGGCCGTACCCGTTCCCAGATGTATAAGGGCGAAGCAGACTGGTCGCTGATTGCCAAAGTAAAAAATAATCCACGTATTCAAATACCCATATTTGGCAATGGCGATATTGACAGTCCGCAAAAAGCAGTGCTATATAAAAACCGGTATGGGGTAGATGGGGTTATGATTGGCCGTGCCGCCATTGGCTATCCATGGATATTTCGCGAGATCAAACATTTTATTGCCACGGGTGAAATGCTTCCCTTCCCTTCCGTAGAAGAGCGGATTGAAGTATGCAAAAAACATCTACGCAAATCCGTAGAATGGAAGGGCCCTAAAGTAGGCATTTTTGAAATGCGCCGCCATTACGCCAATTATTTAAAAGGATTACCCGGCATCAAAGAATTCCGTGCCCGGCTGGTTACTTTGATGCTTAGTGAAGAAATTGAAGCAGTACTGGATGAAGTAGCTGTAACGTATGCGGGGTATACGATTGAACGTACACCGATTGAGTTAATTAATTATCATGAAAAGTGCCCGGTCTAACTCACCCCGGCATCGCTTTGCTCGCCACCCCTCTCTGCTGCGCAAAGAGGGGAAGACGGAGTTACTCTCCTTCTCTATCCTATGGAGAAGGAGTTGGGGGATGAGTTGAGGAATTTGTTGAGTAACACAAATATATCCTCCCTGTTTTGTTTTAAATAAGTATATCTACTGCGTATTTCCTCTGCAGACTGTATATATATTCCCTGTTCATTCAATTCATCTCCATCATGCAATAACATTTTTTCTATGGTTTCTTCATTCATCTCCAGATGAAACTGCATACCTAATATGTTTGAATCGAGTAAATATGCCTGGTGTTTACAAACAGTTGTAGAAGCCAAAACAATGGCCTCTTCCGGCAGATCAAATGTATCTCCATGCCAGTGAAACAAAGTGTAGGATTGCGTGAAGTGATTGAACAATGGATTATGTAACGCTTCATTTGAAAATGTAACCGGAAAAAAACCGATTTCTTTTTCTTTGTCTTTATACACTTTGCATCCCAATGACGCAGCAATAAGTTGCGAGCCGAGGCAGATACCGATTATTTTTTTGCCTGCATCGATGGCTTTTTTAATAAATACTTTTTCATCGCGTAACCAGGGAAAGAAATTCTCTTCATCTACATTCATAAAACCGCCCATAATCAATAGTGCATCAAAATCAGTTAAAGAAGGCAAAGAACAGGTTTTTTCGAAAAAACAAGTGTAGGAAATCGAATGATTATGTAACATGGCCCATTCTGCAATGGTGGCAGGGGTTTCGAAGGGAACGTGTTGGAGGCAGTGTATCCGCATAAAAACATTTTACTAACCCTGGCATCGCTTCGCTCGCCACCCCTCTCTGTTATGCAAAGAGGAGGCCGGGGATGAGTTGAATTATTGGATGGATGAAATAACTTCCTTACTTAATGGCGAAACCATTTGCGAAAAAAAATGTGTCAATACCCCTTCCTCATTTATCACATACTTGCTAAAATTCCACACCGGCTGCTGGTTGCACCAACCGTTTTGTTCTGCATGGGTTAACCATTGAAATACTAAGTTTTGTTCTTCGCCTTTTATTACATGGCTTTTCTGCATCAGTTGAAAAGTAATGCCATAATTGATCTTACAGAATGCAGCAATATTGTTATCATCTTTCTTTTCCTGTTCTTTAAAATCATTTGCCGGAAAACCAAGTATCACTAATTTGTCTTTGTATTGCTGGTGTAGTTTTTCCAGTTCATCATACTGTCCGGTAAAACCACAATCACTGGCGGTGTTTACAATCATTATCTTTTTCCCTTTGAATGCATTGAAATCTATGCTGCTACCATTATTAGCAGTTGCCTGTAACTGGTAAAAAGAAACCGGTGGCTGTATATGATTGCTGTTTATCTGAATTGATTTTTTATCAGGGAACCATTTGCCTTTCAGCATGATCAGCGGGTACGCTGTTTTTAGAAGGGATTGTCTCCAGGTCATGTCTTTTCGTTTGATGAGGAAGAGGGCAATGATAATAACAGTAAGGATGATCAAAAATTTTTTCATGAAAATATTTTACTCACCCCGGCATCGCTTCGCTTGCCACCCCTCTCTGCTATGTAAAGAGGAGGAATGAGTTATTAACGGATAATCCATTTAAAAATACCCAACTTCCCTTTAAACGGCGGATACTTCAATGCAGGGTCAAACCATGTAGGGGTTTTCATCACGGCTTTTTTATGACTGAACGTATCAAACGAATACTTACCATGATAAGCCCCCATACCGCTAAAACCACGGCCGCCGAAAGGCAGGCTGGGATTGGTTAAATGCCAGCTCGCATTGTTAACGCAGGCCCCCCCCGATGGCACAGCATCCAGCCATTGCTTTTCTTTTTCGTTGCTGGAAGTAAATACATAAAAAGCCAAAGGGTTGGGGTGCTGGGCAATAATGGCTTTGGCCTCTTCGGGTGTGTTAAAGCTTATGATGGGTAAGACCGGGCCAAATATTTCATCTTTCATTATACCAGCATTGGTTTGAATAGTATCGAGTAATGTTGGCTCAATAAACAAGGTTTCTTTGTTGTAACGCCCGCCATGAATAATATTTCCCTGGGATAAATAATTCACTACGCGGTTAAATTGTTTTTCGTTGATAAGCTTACCATAGTTATCGCTTTCTTCGGGCCTGTTGCCAAAAAACTGCCCGATCTTATTTTTTAATGCTGCAACCAAAGCTTCTTTTTTTGATGAATGTACCAACACATAATCCGGTGCCACGCACATTTGGCCGGCATTAGAAAATTTGGTCATAGCAATACGTTTGGCAGCGATGGCAATATTGGCATCGGCTTCAACAATACACGGACTTTTGCCACCCAGTTCCAAAGTGACCGGTACCAGGCGTTCGGCAGCCATTTTATAAATGATACGGCCAACGGCGGTACTACCGGTATAAAATACATGATCAAAACTAAAGTTGTTCATCATTTCCGGAATAACGGCAGAGCCATCACCGGGTACATATAAAATATATTCTTGGGGGAAAACAGATTCGATAATTGCCTGCATCACCACAGCTGTAGCGGGCGCAAACTCACTGGGTTTAAGCACTGCGCAGTTGCCTGCAGCAATTGCGCCAAGCAAAGGTGTAAACAATAACTGAAAAGGATAGTTCCATGGGCCAATGGCCAGAACTACGCCTAATGGCTCACGTAAAATTCGGCTACTTGATGGGAGGTTCAGTAAATTGGTAGAGGCTGCTTCCGGCTCCATCCATAAACGCAGCTTGCTGAGTGTATCATTCAGCTCGGCCAGGAAAAAACCATTTTCGGTAACCCAGCATTCTTCTTTGCTTTTTTTTAGGTCTGCATACAAAGCACTATATATATCATTTTCGTGTGCCACCACTGCCTGCTTCAAAGCCAGTAATTGTTGTTTCCGAAAAGTATAGGGTTTGGTAATGCCACTTTCAAAATAGCGGCGCATAGCAGTTAGTTGCTGAAGTATTTTTGTTGACATATAGCCAGCTTTTATGTTGAATAGTACAATATAGCCATTGTTTTATTACAGGTAAAGCAGGAGGTGGTAGAAAATATTAGTTTTTAAAAAATTAGCTTACATCAATTTATATGTTTCTAAAGGATAATCATTGGTTTTAAAGGGTCTGTTGTTTTCCGTGTGACAGCCTCGGCAAATAATGGCATTGTATCTATCAATAAAACCTTTTCGCTTGATGCAGACCAGTGAATCATCACTTCTTACAAGCATGATGACTTCTATCCAAAGAAAATATGGTTATGTAGATACCTCTCTCATGAAAAAAGTGAATGGTAAATATACCGGCCCCGATATGTATAATGAGAACCGAAAGCCACCGGTTGGATAGGGATTTTATCATTGTTAAGTTAATCTAAAACGAAATGATTATAGAATTGAAATCGGTGGAAGGTATCCTTTCCATTCACGAACCTTAATTTGTTACCTATCTCAATCTGTCAGAAAAAAACTCGGTTTGTAGATCAATTTTAATGTTGTTGTTTTAAAAGAAGGAATCAGAAGAAAAATAAATAGTAACTTGAATGATAAATAAATAACTATGGGAAAGTTTTTCGCGAAAACGATTGCAACAGCATTGGCTGTCTTAGTAGCAGCCTATATTTTAAAAGGCGTGCATGTTGACAGTACCGTTACGGCCTTGATTGTTGCCTTAGTACTTGGCTTGCTGAATAGTTTTATCAAACCCATCCTCATTATCCTTACTATACCCATTACCATAGTTACATTGGGATTGTTCCTGCTGGTCATTAATATCATCATCGTAAAACTGGCGGCGAATCTGGTTTCAGGTTTTACTGTAGATGGATGGTTAGCCGCATTACTATTTAGTATTGTGGTAAGCTTTGTCTCCTCGCTGATCGAAGCGATTATAGGAACGGATGAGTCAAATAAATCATAGTTCCGCCAACAAGGCTTTTACTTTTTCGCTGATCATATCACGTATCTGGTTGAAATCGGCAGGCTCCATGTATTTTGGGTCGGGTATCTGCCAATCAATGAATTTTTTTGCAGGCATCCACGGACAGGCATCACCGCAACCCATGGTTACCACAGCATCAAAAGGTGCATATTGTGCTACTTCCTGTAATGATTTACTGTCGTGTTTGCTGAGGTCGTAATTCAATTCACGCATGGCTGCAATGGCTTTGGGATTAACAAGGCCACTGGGTTTGCTGCCTGCACTGTAGGCTTCCACATTTCCGCTGCCATGTATTAAAGCAAAAGCCTGGCTCATCTGGCTGCGGTTGCTGTTTTCTACACAAACGAATAATACTTTCTTTTTTTCCATGGGTTTATTTTTTAAGAAATTGATAAACGACAATCGCTGGTAAAGCACCTGTTATAGGTGCGGTCAAATAAATCCAGAGGTGTTCCGTATGGCCGCTGATGAGGGCCGGCGCGAATGACCTGGCCGGGTTCATAGATGCGCCTGATACAGGACCGGCAAACATTGCTTCTAATAATACTACTGCGCCTATAGCTGCGCCTGCAAACAAACCTTGTTCCTTAGAACCTGTTGCTACCTGCAAGATGACAAACATTAAAATAAAAGTGAGGATAATTTCTAAAACAAAGGATTGCATAGCCCCGTTAGCGGGTAAGGTACTACCCAGTAAAACGGATGTGGTAAAAAGAAGTGCTAAAACCATGCTCGCTAATAAAGCATCAGCAAGTTGAGCAGAGATATAGGGTATAACGTCTCGCCACTTGAAAAGTCCACCTATTGCGAAAGATAAAGTAACAGCGGGATTGAGATGAAAGCCTGAAATTTCTCCCAAAGCGTAAATCATAGCCATGACAACTAAACCGAATGTAATGGAAATGCCCACATGGGTAATTGCTCCATGGGTTGCTTCATTAATAATTACAGCCCCTGTTCCACAAAACACTAATATAAAAGTGCCAATAAATTCTGCTATATATTTCTTCATGCAAAACGAATATGGGTGCTTCTTTTTTCCAATAAAACGGTATCACGCCAAACACCATTCATCTGACCAATCTTTTCTCTCGTTCCGATGATTCGAAACCCGCAAGAAGTATGCATGGATAAACTGGCTATGTTTTCCGGAAAAATGCCGGCCTGTAATGTCCAGAAATTTTCTTTCTCACTTTCTTCAATTAATGATTCCAATAATTGTTTGCCAACACCCTTGCCCCTGGCTTCGGTACTTATATATACACTCACTTCGCCCACCCCGGCATACACACATCTTCCGCTAACGGGTGTGATGGCGGCCCAGCCCAAAACGGCATCATTGTTAATAGCTACCAATCTCGGTTTTAAAGAATGCGTTGTGTCCCATTCTTCCCAGGTGGGGGCTGTGTTTTGAAAAGTAGCATTGCCTGTTGCGATACCTTCTTCATATATTTTTCGTACGGCTTCCCAATGCGAAGAGAGCAGGATGGTAATCTTCATATGTCGATTCTTTATAACTGTGCCTTTGTGTATTTGTATACGATACTGTTCTTACAAAGGGTATGGTTTATTTTTTAGTTACAGCATCCCGGCCCGCAACATGGCTCAGTTGCAACAGCTGTTTTTTCAGCGTAAACGGTTACACTATAAATGCCCGCACTGCTTTGTCTGAATGCAGCAATTTCTTCTATACTGAAATAGTTCAGCAAAATATCATCGGGAAGAAAAATGCTTTTTTCTTTCTGTACGGTAATATTTGTAAAACCGGTTGCGTTGATCAGCTCCAGGTATACTGCTTTCTGAACGGCACCTGATACACAACCCGCATACATTTCTGCGGCTTCTTTTAGTTTGGCTGGTAATTCGCCTTCGAGTACAATATCAGAAATACTAAAATGGCCACCTGGTTTTAATACACGGAACACTTCTTTCAATACATTGAATTTATTGGGAACCAGGTTAAGTACACAGTTGCTTACCACTACATCTGCTATATCGGATGATAGGGGCATCTTTTCAATATCGCCAAAACGGAATTCCACATTATGGAACCCTAATTTTTCTGCATTGTTCCTTGCTTTCTCAATCATCTTTTCCGTAAAATCAATACCGATTATTTTCCCGGTATCGCCGGTAATGGCACGGGCAACAAAACAATCATTTCCTGCTCCGCTGCCCAGGTCAATTACAGTATCGCCTTTTTTTATTTTTGCAAATTCGGTAGGTAAGCCACAGCCAAGGCCAAGATCAGCATCGGCAGTATATCCCTGTAATTGGGTATAATCATCTGCCATCAGGTTATATACTTCATCACTGCAACAGCTGGCACCACAGCAGGAAGATGCATTTTGTGAACGCGGTTGATCAGCTATTTCACCGTATTTTTCTTTAACGAGTTCTTTTAATTGAGATTCTGTTTGCATGGCTTTTTATTTATAATGGGTTAGGAGTTAACAACAGGCTTTTTCATTCTGTATTTTGAGTGCAGAAAACAGTGAGTTGAATTCGGCATTAAATTTTTCAAAAGCTTTCCAGTTGATGCAGTAACAACTTTTAGGACCGTCAACCGTTCCATCAATCAATCCCGCATTTTTTAATTCTTTCAGGTGTTGCGATACCGTGGATTGTGCCAAAGGCAAAACTTCCACGATCTTTCCACAGATGCAGGCATTTTGTTCTGCCAGTATTTTCAGTATGGCTATCCGGGCAGGATGAGACAATGCTTTTGCGAAAGATGCCAGGTTTTGTTCTTTAGCTGTAAATTCTTCTGTTTTTGCTATTGCCATTAGTTTATCGTTTTCTTACGATAGACAAAGGAAGTATTTTATTTCTATATTATCGTATAAGTACGATAATATATTTTGCATTTATTTTATCTGACTTTGCATTTTTTGCGAAGACCGCCACTCATCACTCAATTATTGCCGTTTACCACATCCATAAAAACTAGCATTTTAATAAATAATTGATAATCAATTGTTTAAGCTTAGCCAGTTACAGTCCTCTGCCTATTACTAAAAAAAACATGGTACTGTGTGTTGCATAGTACCAAATAAATCCCCATCTTTGTGTTGTCAAAGGAGATGAACCGGTAAAGACCGGAAAAAGAAAATCCCGGAAACTTAAAAAATCATTTTAAAACTTTTCAATAATAAGATCATGAAAACGCAAAACAACACTTTCTTTCAAACACTCGGTACTACCCAGTTGAACAATTTAGTGAAAGAAGTAAAAGAAACGGTTGCAGTAGGTACGCCTGTCATCAACCAAAAAATCGCTTTTGGTGTAGTAGATTTATGGAACCTGGAGCGCACAAGAAGAAACAGGATGGTAAGAAGACATTTGGCTTTATAAGCAAGGTCTTTAAGAAAAGAATCTTTTCATTAACAACGACCTCCATTTCAAGCTAAGAATGGGAGGCCAACAAAAACTCCGGCTATGGACATTCAGAACACACAAAGTCAGATGCGAAAGGGTGTATTGGAGTTTTGCATTTTATCCATTATCCGCCAGGGGGAGGTGTATCCCAGTGACCTGGTTGACAGGATGAAATCAGCCAACCTCCATATTCTGGAGGGCACACTCTATCCTTTGCTTACCCGTTTGAAAAACGCAGGCTTATTAACGTACCGTTGGGTAGAAAGTAACAGCGGGCCGCCACGCAAGTATTTTGTTATGACCGATAAGGGCCTTGAGTTCTACGGTGAACTCGAAAGAACCTGGCAGGAGCTGGCCGATGCTGTGCATGCGCTCACCCAACCGGCAACGTATTCACCACCATCCGATGAAAACCAACCCCAACCTTAACCAACCATAAAATTGAACAGACCATGAAAAAGGTAATTAATATAAACTTTCAGGGCAGGGTAATCCCGATTGAGGAGTCTGCTTACGACATGCTGAAACAGTATGTGGAAAGTTTGCGTAAGTTCTTTGCCAACGAGGAGGGACGTGATGAAATTATTAACGACATCGAAGGACGTATTGCTGAACTGTTTGGTGAAAGCCTGAAAAAAGGCAGCACCTGCATTACGGATATTGATGTAAACCATATTATAGAAAGTATGGGCCGTCCTGAAGACTTCGAAGGCGAGGAAGGAAATGTACATTCTCAATTAGAAGGAGAACAAACCAAACACAAGAATACAGGTGGCCAAAGTTTTGAATCTGCAACATTTGCGCCAAGGGGCCGATTGTACCGCGACGAGACAGACAAGATCCTGGGTGGTGTATGTGGTGGGTTGGCCAGTTACCTGCGCATAGACCCAACGATTGTGCGGCTGGTATTTGCATTGGTTGCGTTTGCCGGCGGTGGGGGTATCCTTTTATATATATTGTTATGGGTGATATTACCATCCCGGCAATTAAATAATACCTCTTCTACCAAGCGTTTGTACCGTAACCCGGAAGAAAAAGTAATTGCCGGCGTAGCCAGTGGTATCGCATCTTATTTTGATATCGCAGTATGGATACCCCGTTTGATCTTCGCCCTTCCATTGGTAACAGGTATCGTTACATCTATAGTAAGAAAAACTTTCTGGTTCGATGGCGATCCCTTCCCCGGCATTGTATTCGGATCTTTCGGCGGTACTTTGTTTGTGATATACGCTGTATTGTGGGCCGTAATACCGGAAGCAAAAAGTGCTTCAGAAAAATTAGAAATGCGTGGTGAGAAAGTAGATTTGAATACGATTAAAAATACCATTCAGGAAGACCTGGAAGGATTTAAAACCCGAGCAGAAAAATGGGGCGGTGAGTTTAAAGATAAGGCACAGCAATTTGGACAAGAGGTGGGAACTACTATGGGACAGACCGGACAAAAGTTCAGCAATGAAACAAGTCATATAGCCAAAAGCGGGGGTAGTAGGGTGCTGAGGGCAATTGGCATTATGTTCAAAGCATTCTTCTTATTTATCGCAGGTATTATTGCCTTTGCTTTATTGGTAACGCTGCTGGCTTTTATGGTGGCAGGCGTAGGCGTATTTCCTTTAAAGAATTTCTTTTTGGAAGGATTCTGGCAGAATTTCCTCGCATGGGCAACCCTGCTCCTGTTCCTGGGAACACCGGTGATCGCATTCATCACCTGGCTTATCCGCCGTATCATGGGTGTGAAATCAGGTAACCGTTATTTAGGATTTACATTCGCGGGTTTATGGTTTATCGGTTTGGTATGCGCCGGGATACTGGCTGCCTCCATCGCACAAAATTTTGATGCAAGGGCAAGAGACAAACAGGAATACAGTATAGCACAACCTTTGAAAGGCAAACTGATCATATCCGTTCCTGACAGCAAAGTAAAAGTATATGGCCGCTGGTTTAAGATGGATGGTGTGTTGCGTATGACAGATGATAGCCTTTACCTGAACAATGTGCGTTTGCATGTTGTGAAAAGTACCGATTCTATTTATCATATCTCAGCCTATAAATACAGTAATGGGGTAGATGAATCTGCTGCCGTGCGCAATGTTAATGATATCAAATACGGCATAAACCAACAGGACAGCCTGGTTTACTTAGACAGAGGCTTTGCTTTACAACGTGGAACCAAATTCCGCAACCAGAGTGTAACCGTTACCATACAGGTGCCTGTTGGAAAAAAGATCGTGATCACAAGCAGCATCAACCGCCACCTGAATTATTCGTTCCATTTTGGTTCGGGCAGAAACGACTGGGATTTTGATGAGGACTGGAGCAACAAATACGAAAGCTGGAGTTCAGATGTTGAGTATGTGATGACAGCGGGTGGATTGGAAAGAGTGGACAAAAAAGACAAAGAAGGTGAGAATACCGATGAAAACAATGCAGTAGAAAAATTTAAGAAAAGCAAAGAGGATCTGCAAAAAGAATATGATAAAAAACAAAAAGAAGCAGAAGACCTGAAAAAAGAATTAGACAAACCGGTGGACAGTACAAGGTACCGTTATAAAAAAGCAACGACTTTCCATGATGCACCTGTGCCGGTTAAGGTCCAAATATCAGATAAGGCAGCAACAGCAGAAAATGCAGATATGTCTGAAGGATCTACAAGGCTTAACTTAATGCAGATCGTATTATAAACTCGGTTGAAGTTGGGAATAACAAGAACCCTGTCTTGTTCACAGGATGGGGTTCTTCCCTTTTTTGAAACAGGTAAAAACCTATTGTATGCTGAAGAGAATATGTATAGTAATTATGGTTTGTGCCCTTTTTGTTACAGGCATTTTTATATTTGTCTTATATAAGATGAGCGATCATAATGGTATTTCTATCAGGATAAATGAATCAGATAATACCTATCAATTCTATGCATCTTACGGAAAAAATAAAACCCGCCAGCTTCAGAAATTCCTTGATAACCGATTGAAGACAAACAAAATGCTTGAGAATGCTAAAATGGATTCCTACATTACTTTAAAGGATAACACCATCCTTTACATAAAAACAACCCCTGGAAAGCTGCTGATTAAACTGGACAAAAATGAAAATACAGATGCTTCTTATGCTAGGATAAAAAAGATTGGTGAGCAGGTGAAGATGAATTTGGCGACAGACGAGTAGTTTTTTATTAATAATAAGCTTGCTTGGGTAAAACCATCAGATCAAAAGCGGTGTGAAAACACCGCTTTTTTATTTTTACACCCACTTGCTTCACTTATTTTTGCCCGCACAAACCAACAAACAAATGAAAAACACCCCGTTTACAAACAAACACATAGCACTTGGTGCGAAAATGGCTGAGTTTGCCGGTTATAATATGCCTATCAGTTACAGCGGTATTAACGATGAGCATGCGGCCGTACGTAAGAATGCAGGGATATTTGATGTGAGCCATATGGGAGAATTCATGTTGAAAGGGGAGAATGCACTGGACCTGATCCAGCGGGTGACTTCGAATGATGCGTCTAAAATTATTAACGGACAGGCCCAGTACAGCTGCCTGCCTAATAAAGAAGGCGGTATTGTGGATGACCTGATCGTTTACTGCATTGAGCAGAACAAAACGTATATGCTTGTGGTAAATGCGTCTAATATTGAAAAAGACTGGAATTGGATCAGCC
>JANXUL010000110.1 GCA_025356235.1 Bacteroidota bacterium | reverse complement strand
AACTGGGGCTTTGCGGGATCCGTAGATGCCTTTTGCGCCAAAGCAAAAGAAGCCGGTTATGATGGTATTGAAGTGTGGTGGCCTGCAGATGCCAAAGAACAGAATGAATTATTTGCTGCACTAAAAAAGTACAAATTAGATATTGGATTTTTATGTGGTGTGGGCGACCAGGACCCTGTAAAACATGTAGCAGGATTTAAGCAAATGATCAATGCGGCTGCAAGGCAAACTGTGCAGCGGCCTTTATACATTAATTGCCATGGCGGACGGGATTATTTTCCGATGGAGGTAAATGCAGAGATCATTCAACACACCATTGGGCTGGCGAAAGAAACAGGTGTATTGATCTGTCATGAAACACATCGTTCAAGAATATTATTTGCAGCGCATGTGGCCAAGCAATACATTCAGAAATTCCCTGAGCTGCGTATGACGTTTGACGTATCACACTGGTGCAATGTACACGAATCGCTTTTGCAAGATCAGGAAGAAACAGTGCAATTGGCTTTAACAAGGGTAGATCATATCCATGCCCGCATTGGCCATTCAGAAGGGCCGCAAGTGAATGACCCCCGCGCACCTGAATGGGAAACCGCGGTAAAAAGGCATCTTGAATGGTGGGATAAAGTAGTGGAAATGAAAGTTAAAAAGGGCATTAACAAACTCACTATGCTCACTGAGTTCGGGCCACCGGATTATATGCCAACCTTACCTTACACAAGGCAACCATTGGCCGATCAATGGGGTATCAATGTTCACATGATGAACCTGCTTAGAAAAAGATATGGCGCATAACGATTAACCGGAGATATATTTATGATGCTTTTTGTAACCACAGAGTTTATTGGACATTTTCATCCTGTACTGGTTCATTTACCAATCGGTATTTTATTGCTTGCCTTACTGCTGCAATGGTTATCACACAATGAAAAATATACTGCATTGCAACCAGCAATCTCCATTGCTTACCTGGCAGGAAGTATTGCGGCGATATTGTCTTGCATCAGCGGCTGGTTATTGGCATCAGATGGCGAGTATGATGAAACCACACTCGATCTTCACAGATGGATGGGGATTAGCGTAGCGGTTATTGCTGCAACAGGATATTATTTTTCATACAGAAAAAATATTTTTTTTTTAAAATGGATAGCATTGCTGTTATTTATTCTGATAACGATAGCAGGCCATCTCGGTGGTACACTAACCCATGGTGAAGGATACCTGACAAAAACTTTTTCTGCTGATGGGAAAGACAGTACGGTTACTAATAAGGCGATAACCAATACGCAGGAAGCTGTTGTTTTTACAGAAATCATTCAACCTGTGTTACAACAAAAATGTTATAAATGCCATGGACAAGCCAAACAAAAGGGTAGCTTACGGTTAGATGGTAAAGAATGGTTGTTGAAAGGTGGGAAAGATGGCCAGGTTGTATCTGCGGGTAACCCTGAATCCAGTGAATTGTATAAACGGGTTGTAATGGATCCATTGGAAGAAAAACATATGCCACCCAAAGGCAAGCCACAATTATCAGAACAGGAGAGGGTGTTATTACATTGGTGGATAGCAACCGGTTTAAGTTTTGATAAAAAATCAAAAGAACTTGCGCAACCTGCAGCCATAAAAGCAGCATTAAGCGCACTGCAAAAAAATGAAACAGTCACCTCAAAAAAATCACCCATTCCGGATGAGGTTGTAGAAAAAGCCCCTGATAACGCGCTCAACGGATTACATAAAGCTGGCGTAACCATATTGCCCGTAGCAATAAATAGTAATTACCTCACCGCGAATTTTGTAAACCTGCAACGCCTGGATAAGCAAACAGAAAATTTATTACTTTCTGTAAAAAAACAACTTATCTGGTTAAAAATGCCGGGCGTACAATTATCAGATACATCCTGGCGAAAACTTGCAGAGTGCAATCGTTTAACGAGGTTGAGCATTGAACATTCAAATATAAGTGACGCAACTGTAGGGTACCTCAAATCACTAATCCATTTACAATACCTGAACCTGGTAGGCACTAAAATAACCCTCAATGGCCTACTGCAGTTGAAAAATCTGCAGCAACTTACCAGTATCTATCTTGGTCAAACCAGTCTGCCAAAAAATGAATGGGGCATATTTCAAAAGGCATTTCCCAAAGCTATCATAGATTCTGGCGGCTATCAGGTGGTTTCATTGGCAACAGATACGCAGTTGTTAAAGCCCGCCGTGGTGAAGAAATAATTACCACTTAACGTGTTCTGCCATTACCCTATTTTGAATATCAAAGGCTAACAATAAACTATATCAATCCTGGTGTAAAGAATCGCAAGAACGCCATTCAAAATAGGATCATTTAAATAGCATAATCAATTGTTTTTTTTATTTTATATCCCCAACCATATTTCCTGGCACAACCCACTGGTCAAATTCTTCACCGGTTAAATAACCAAGTTTTACTGCCATTTCTTTTAAAGTAGTTCCTTCCTTGTGTGCGGTTTGTGCGATCTCGGCGGCTTTGTAATAACCGATCTTGGTGTTTAATGCGGTTACTAGCATCAAACTATTGTCCACGTGTTTTTTAATATTGGCTTCTATCGGTGCTAAACCTGCGGCACATTTATCAGTAAAGCTTATACATCCATCACCTATCAAACGGGCACTGTGTAAGAAATTGTAGATCATTACAGGCTTAAATACATTCAATTCAAAATGCCCGGTAGCACCCCCGATAGTAATGGCAACATCATTGCCCATTACCTGTGCGGCAATCATCGTTAGGGCCTCGCATTGGGTGGGGTTTACTTTGCCGGGCATAATAGAAGACCCGGGCTCATTATCCGGAATATGTAATTCGCCAATACCACTCCTGGGCCCTGATGATAACATACGGATATCATTGGCAATCTTCATCAAACTAACGGCTACTGTTTTTAATGCGCCATGCGCTTCAACAATGGCATCATGTGCGGCGAGTGCTTCAAATTTATTTTCGGCTGTTACAAAAGGTAAACCGGTTAAACCGGCAATATGTTTGGCCACATTTACATCGTATCCTGTTGGTGTATTGATGCCCGTACCCACAGCTGTTCCGCCCAAAGCCAGTTCACTCAAATGTGCCAATGTATTATTGATAGCTTTTAATCCATGGTCTAACTGCGATACATAACCGCTGATCTCTTGTCCCAGGGTAAGTGGTGTTGCATCCATAAAATGCGTGCGGCCTATTTTTACCACATGCATAAAATCTTTGCTCTTCTGTGCCAAGGTATCCCTCAGTTTTTTTATACCGGGAATGGTTGTTTCAGCCAATATTTTATACGCTGCAATATGCATGGCTGTAGGAAACGTATCATTGGACGATTGTGATTTGTTTACATCATCATTCGGGTGCAGGAATTTATCTTTATCAGCCAATGCGCCACCTTTAATTACATGACCCCTGTAAGCAACCACTTCATTTACATTCATATTACTCTGTGTACCACTACCGGTTTGCCAAACGACCAGCGGAAACTGTGCATCTAATTTCCCTTCTAAAATTTCATCACATACCTGGCCGATAAGGTCAGATTTTTCTTTAGGTAAAATACCTGCATCAAGGTTCGTTAATGCCGCCGCTTTTTTCAGATAAGCAAAGGCTTTAATGATTTCTTTCGGCATTTTATTGATATCCTGCGCTATCTTAAAATTTTCAATACTGCGTTGCGTTTGTGCACCCCAATAAACATCTGCAGGTACATGCACTTCACCCATAGTGTCTTTTTCAATACGGTATTCCATTATCTCAGGTTTATATAATTCATTAGGTACTGCAAAGGTAAGTGGAAGAATGTAAATGGTGAGTCGTGAGTGTTTTATTTACCACTCATAACTAACCATTTAACCGTTTATAAGCTTAAATGGCCCATTCAATAAATAAAAACCCGGTATGACAAACTAAAGCGAAACTGGTACGATATTTTTTCTATCTTGACAATCCTAAAAATAGGCATATGAAATTGATGAAATTATTATTTATTGCTCTGATTGCTGTCAGTATCCAATCTGTATCGGCACAAAATAAATATGAATGGAAACAGGCTGTTTCGGGCGGTTATACCTATAAGTATGTGACCAATGACCTGTTACATGCCAGGTTTTATACTTTACAAAACGGGCTTACTGTTATTTTATCCGTTAATAAAACAGAACCCCGCATAGCGGTCCGTATCCCGGTAAGGGCAGGTAGCAATACAGACCCGAGAGACCATACCGGATTGGCACATTACCTGGAACACATGCTCTTTAAAGGAACAGATAAATTTGGTTCCCTTGACTGGGCCAAAGAAAAACCTTTATTAGACCAGGTAGATGCTTTATATGAAAAGTACAATACAACCACCGATGTTGAAAAAAGGAAGGAGATTTATAAAGAGATTGATAAAGCATCAGGCGAAGCTGCCAAATTTGCCATTGCCAATGAGTATGATAAGATGATGAAAGCCATGGGCGGCCAGGGTAGCAACGCGCATACTTTTGTAGAAGAAACTGTATACGAGGAAGATATCCCTTCCAACGCTGCAGAAAAATTTCTTGATATGCAGGCCGAAAGATTCCGCAATCCCATACTGCGGATTTTTCATACAGAACTGGAAGCTGTATATGAAGAAAAGAACCGGGGCCTGGATAATGATGGCAGCAAAATGCAGGAGGCGATGTTTTATTATCTATTCCCTACACATAATTATGGACAACAAACCACCATCGGTACTATTGAACACCTGAAGAACCCTTCACTAAAAGCGATCCGCGAGTATTACTATAAATATTATGTACCTAATAATATGGCCATTATTATGTCGGGTGACCTTGATCCGGATAAGATGATCAAGATGATCGACGCTAAATTCGGGTACATGAAGCCAAAACCTGTTGAAGAATACAAACCCGCACCCGAAAAACCATTGGTAGGGCCGATTGAAAAAGACATATTTGGACCAAGTCCTGAAAACATGCGCATCCTTTACAGAACCAGTGCAGCAGGAACAAGGGATGCCATGCTGGCTGATATACTCGGCTCGGTTTTGTCTAATGGCAAAGCAGGTCTGCTCGACCTGAACCTGAATAAACAACAAAAGGTTTTGAGTGCAGGTGCGGGTAGTAATGCTTTTAAAGATTATGGGCTGTTTTTATTAACAGCATCACCAAAACAAGGCCAGACACTGGAAGAAGCGAAGAACCTGTTGATGGGACAGATTGCCCTTGTAAAAAAAGGCGAGTTCGATGAATCGCTGATCAAAGCCATCGTAGCCAATGCGAAATTATCACAGTTACAATCTATTGAAAGAAATGCAGGACGTGCAGTGCAGATGACGGACCAGTTTATTAAAAACAAAGGGAATGGCTGGGATAAAAATGCAGCCGAACTGGATGAAATGAGCAAAGTAACCAAAAAAGAACTGGTAGATTTTGCCAACCGTTTTTTAGATGATAAAAATTATGTGCTTTTATATAAGCGTAAAGGTGAAGACAAAAGTATTGTTAAGGTTGAGAAGCCACCCATTACCCCCGTTGAAACCAATGCAACCAAACAATCGCCGTATGTAAAAATGATCAATGAAAAACCTTTATTGACAACACAGCCGGTATGGTTGGATTTTAATAAGGATATGCAGAAATCAAAAGCAGGCAATGCCGATGTTTTTTATGTGCAAAACAAAGAAAACAGCCTTACCCGTATGTACTATCGTTTTGATATGGGTAGCTGGAACAATAAGGTATTGCCCCTCGCATTACAGTATCTCCAGTTTTTGGGTACAGATAAATATACCGCAGAGCAGATAAGCAAAGAGTTCTATAATATCGCCTGCAGTTTTACCGCTACTGCCGGACCAGAAGAGTCTACAGTAACCATAAGCGGGTTACAGGAAAATTTTGGTAAAGCAGTTAGTTTATTTGAAAGTATCATCCGAAACTGTAAACCTGATGATGCGGCATTGGAAGGCCTGAAAAACAGGTTGCTCAGGTCGCGCGCCAATAATAAATTAAATAAAGCAGCCATTGCAGCCGGGTTACGCAGCTATGCTACCTATGGTGCCAACAACCCTTTTAATTTTGCATTGACTAACGATGAGATCAAGAAACTGAAAGCAGAAGATCTTGTGAATATGCTTCATTCTTTGTTGGATTACCAGCATAAGATTATTTATTATGGTCCTTCAAGCCTGGCTGATTTTACAACGGGTATACAAAAATGGCATAGCCAGCCTGCTACATGGGCCGCAGTTCCCGGCATGTCTAAATTTAACCGTGTTACACAAACCAGTAACCAGGTCCTGTTTGCTGATTACGATATGGTACAAGCTGATATATATTGGGTAAGGAATCTTGAACAATATGATGCGAAAAAAGAAGCCTCAATAGATCTGTTCAATGGTTATTTCGGTAATGGTATCGGCTCCATTGTATTCCAGGTAATTCGTGAATCAAAAGCATTGGCCTATTCAACATTTGCCGGTATGGTAAAACCAACAAGGAAAACGGATGATTTTTCTTTTACTGCTTATGTGGGCAGCCAGGCAGATAAATTTAATGATGCGGTAAATGGGATGAATGAGTTACTGAATGATATGCCCGAATCGAAACAGAATTTTGAAGATACCCGGAAAGGAACACTGAAAGATTATGAAACTGATAGAATTACAAAGGAAAATATCGTTTTTACATACCTGAGCCTCCAAAGGAAAGGGGTAGATCACGATATCCGTAAGGATATTTATGAACAGATGAAACACCTCACATTTGATGACATGAAGAAACTACACGATGAGGAATTAGCAAAAAAATTATACACTTACTGTATTGTTGCTTCGGAAAAGAAACTAAAAATAGACGATATGAAAAAATTTGGTGAAGTAAAAAAACTAAGCTTGGAAGAGTTATTTGGGTATTAAAATTACCTCGTTAAATAACCTGGTGCCGTTGCAATCATTGCAATGGCACTTTTGTTTATCTCTGAACGGAGAATACCTATTGGCCAACTTAATTGTAAACCGTAAAGGGAACGATCTGAAAAGGGCCTTTTTAAGGACTGATTAGTATATAATTACCTTAATTTAGGGCAACCATTCTAACATGAAAAAGCTTCCCTGGTTTTGCCTGCTACTTTTAATAACGCTCTATGCCAGTGCGCAAACCTATCAACCCACCTGGGAATCTTTAGATAAACGCCCCGTACCACAATGGTTTAACGACGGAAAATTCGGCATCTTCATTCACTGGGGTGTGTATGCGGTTCCGGCTTACACAACGAAGGGGAGTTATGCAGAATGGTACCAGCATGGGTTACAAAATGGGGATAGTGCTAAAAAAGCTTTTCACTTAAAAAAATTCGGAACCCTTACTTACTATCAATTGGCCGATCAGTTCAAAGCAGAATTATTTAACCCGGATGAATGGGCGAAACTATTTGAACAATCCGGTGCCAGATATATCGTACTCACCTCCAAGCACCATGATGGATTTACCTTATGGCCCAATAAAGATGCTAACCGCACATGGGGATTTCCATGGAATGCCCTGGATATTGGCCCTAAAAGAGATTTACTGGGTGATCTGTTTAAGGCAGTTCGCAAAACATCGGTGCATGCAGGTATGTATTATTCCCTGTACGAATGGTTCAATCCATTATGGAAAACTGATCCGAAAAAATATGCTGCGGAACATGTATGGCCCCAAATGAAAGAATTGATCAATACCTATCAGCCCGATGTTTTCTGGACCGATGGTGACTGGGATGCGAGTGAAGATGTTTGGAAATCAAAAGAGTTCCTGGCATGGATGTATAATGAAAGCCCGGTAAAGGATAAAATCGTTACATACGACCGTTGGGGAAGCGGCCTTCGCTTTAAACATGGAGGCGTATACACACCCGAATACCAGCCCGATCTTGATTTTGAAAACCATGCATGGGAAGAAAGTCGCGGCATGGGTTATTCTTATGGCTACAATCGCGAAGAAGATGCCTGGGATTATAATTCATCACAATCATTGGTTTATCATTTGCTGGATAAAGTGAGCAGGGGTGGCAATTTCTTATTGGATATTGGTCCGGATGAACATGGCAAAATCCCGCCAATCATGCAGGAAAGATTATTGCAGATAGGTGAATGGCTGAAAATAAACGGGGAAGCCATTTATGGAACAACCCGGTGGAAACAGGTAAGCCAATGGAGTACAGGCAAAAAAGATTATAAAGCGAAACAGGGTGAAGATATCATGATGAAATTAACGGTTGATCCTGAGCCTGGTTATGCAACCAAAGAAATCTTTTATACATACAATGCAAATACCAATTCACTCTACGCCATTTTTCCACGGTATCCATCTAACCGGCAACTGGTATTAAAAAATTTGCCTTCGGCCTCCGCAGTTACGGATGTGATTTTTTTATCTGCCAATGAAAAAATCAAGAGTAGGAAAGAAGGAGATAACCTGGTTATTTCCCTGCCAGAATACGATCCAAATAAAATAAAATCACCATATGCGTATGTGGTAAAGATTAAAAATTATGGAGCATTTGTACGTAAACCTAAAATAGAAATTAATTACCAACCCGATATGTCCGGTGCTACGGTTAACATTACAGCTACCGATCCCACAGTGAAAATTATGTATACGATCAGCGATGCTGCAGGGAAACATACTGGCAACTACACAAAACCTTTTGTTGTTAAAGACGATGCGGTAATCAAATCTTTTGCAATCAAAGAGGGCAACTACCTGCTCAGTGATACAGCAGAAATAAATATAACCGGACTCAGTTTGCTAAAAGCGGTTAAGCCCCGTTCTCCCAAAAATGGGCTTCAATACAATTATTATGAAGCAGACCAAATGAGTATGGCAGTTGTAAGAGAATCACTACCTGCAAAAAAGGGAATTGCCGACAAAGTTTCTGTTGATTTAAAACAGCGCAAAGAAAAGTATGGATTTACTTTTGACGGATATATCCGTATTGATCAAACTGGCGGGTATGCATTTTATACTGCCAGTGATGATGGTAGTATTTTATGGGTAGATGGTAAAGAGATTGTAAACAATGACGGCAACCACGGTTTCGAAGAAAAAGAAGGGAAATGTTTATTAGAGAAAGGATACCATACAATAAAACTAATGTATTATGATGCAGGTGGTGGCAATAACCTGCTGTTGAGTTATCATCCGTTGGGACAAACAAAAACAGAAGTTCCGGCTTCGGTATTGTATCATTAGTGTTGTTTAATATAGTAATATGAAAAAAAACTGCTTATTCATTTTCCTTTGTATGGCTATTTTTGCTCATGCACAGCAAACCGAAAATATCATCATCATAACCACTGACGGGTTCCGCTGGCAGGAGGTATTTGGCGGAATGGATAAAGCGATTGCAAACAATAAGCGTTATAACCAGGAGGACAGTGCCTATATTTTTAAAAAGTATTGGTCCGATGATGCGGATACCCGCAAAAAAAACCTGCTCCCTTTTTTTTGGAATACGGTTGCGTTAAAAGGACAGCTGTACGGCAACCGGTTATTAAATAATAAAGTAAACGTTTCCAATCCATATTGGTTCTCATACCCTGGTTACAGCGAGATTATGTGCGGTTATGTAGATGTCGCTATCAATAAAAACGAATACAAAGCCAATCCCAATACTACTTTACCTGAATTTTTGAATAAACAAAATAAACTGAAAAGGAAAGTAGCAGCCTTTGGTGCATGGGACGCGTTCGACAGGATATTGAATGAAGAAAGGAGCGGTATCCCTGTTATTTCTGCGTTTGATAATACCGGTGGCAAGAACCCTACAACCAATGAAAAGCTTATCAATGCTTTATTACAGGATGCACATAAAGAATGGAAAGAAGAATGTTATGATGTGTTTACGCACTATGCAGCCATGGAACATTTAAAAACCCGAAAACCGAAAGTATTATACATTGCTTACGGCGAAACAGATGAATGGGCGCATGTATGGCAATACCGTTCTTATTTAGATGCAGCACACCAGGTTGATGCCTGGATAAAAGACATTTGGGATTTTGTGCAATCAGATGAGCAGTATAAAAATAAAACAACCCTGTTTATCACCACCGATCATGGCCGAGGCGATAAGATAAAAGAAAAATGGACCAGTCATGGTGATGCTGTTGATGGAGCCGACCAGATATGGTTCGCTGTTCTTGGTCCTAACACACCTGCTTCAGGAGAAATGAAGACTGATGTGCAATTATACCAAAAACAGTTCGCACAAACCATGGCCAAATTAATGGGTTACACATTTCAGGCAGAGCATCCGGTGGCAGAAGAAATAAAAACCGTTATCAAATAACTTCTTTGCGCAGCCGCAGAGAGGCAGTGTTTTCGCAGAAAGATTAATTACCTGTGAAAACCGCTTTTCTTTTCTCTAAAAAAGCAGCAGTCCCTTCTTTCCTATCTGTTGAATCAAAACAATCTCCAAAAGCCTTTATTTCTATTTCGTACCCATTTTTGGTTTCATCAAAAACGGCATTGGCACTTTCAATACATTTGGCAACGGCTATAGGCGCTTTGGTATTAATCAGTTCTAACAGGCTTTTGCCTTTTGCCAATAATTCTTCCTGTGGTACAACATAATTTATCAATCCATATTGCAGGGCGGTATTGGCATCAATCATACCTGCACTCATTAATAATTCCAGTGCTCGTCCCTTGCCAATTAATTGAACCAAACGTTGTGTGCCGCCATAACCCGGTAACAGACCAAGGTTTACTTCAGGTTGGCCAAATCTGGCATTGTCTGATGCGATCCTGAAATGACAACTCATAGCAAGTTCACAGCCCCCGCCCAGGGCAAAACCATTTACACAGGCTATAATGGGTTTGGGAGAATTTTCAATTCTGAAAAAAGTATCCTGTCCGGCCTTGGCCAATGCCATACTTTCAGTTTTTGTTAAACTGTTAAACTCACTGATATCGGCACCCGCCACAAAAGCTTTGGGCCCGGATCCCGTGATGAGAACAGACCTGATGGAAATATTTGCATAAACTTCATCCAGAGCCTTATTAAGGTCGGCAAAAACCTGTTTATTCAGTGCATTTAATTTATCGGGACGGTTAATGGTAATGGTAAAAATGCCGTTTTCGAGAGCAGTTAATAAAGTGATGTACATGATAATTCAGATTAAGATATTTTTGTAACAGAGTAACACAGAAAATGTTTATTCTGTAATGATGATTTTTTTGCTATTAAAAATTGCGATTTGTTTTTACCCAGTCAACAATATAAGCGGCAATATCCCCGGTAGCCGTGCCTGGTGCAAATAATTTACCAACCCCCATATCATTCAATACTTTCATATCATCTTCCGGAATAATACCGCCACCTGTAAGCAATACATCATGCATTCCTTTCTCTTTCAGCAAGGCCACCACTTTTGGAAAAACAGTCATGTGTGCACCACTGAGTATGCTGATGCCGATCGCATCCACATCTTCCTGCAGTGCAGCATTAACCACCATATCCGGTGTTTGACGGAGCCCTGTATAAATCACTTCCATGCCTGCATCACGCAAAGCAGTAGCAATTACTTTGGCACCGCGGTCGTGGCCATCCAATCCCACTTTGGCAACTAAAACTCGAATAGGTCTTTTCATGATCAATTAATTGAACATATAATTCTGTAAAAATAGTTGAAATGTTCTTAGGTTTACGCTATTAACGCTAAAGCAGAAGGTTCCATGAAATACAGGAAATTCGGAAATACAGATTTAACCGTAAGTGAAATAGGTTTTGGAACATGGGCCATTGGTGGAGCGGCTTCTGTTGGTGGTATTGCCATTGGCTGGGGGCCATCTGATGACGCGGTTTCCATAGCAGCCATCAACACTGCTTTGGAAGCAGGCATCAATTTTTTTGATACAGCCGATTTTTATGGTTTGGGTCATGCAGAAACCTTATTGGGTAATACCATCGGTAACCGGAAAGATGTTTTGATTGCCTCAAAAGCAGGACAAAAAATCGGGCCGGATGAAAAAATCGCTATTGACTATTCCAAAGAATATATTATCAAAGCCTGTGAACTGAGTTTGCAAAGATTAAAAAGGGATACGATTGATTTTCATCACCTGCATGTTGCCCGGATGCCCCACTTGGAAAACGGCGAATGCATTGAAGCCATGCAGTTACTGCAACAACAGGGTAAGATCAGGTACTGGGGCATTTCATTAATTACCTTCAACCCATTTCCGGAAGCAGAATTTTTCATGAAGAATAATATGGGCAATGGTTTTCAACTGGTGTTTAACCTGATTAATCAAAAAGCATTGCCTGTTATGCAGGAGGCTGCCAAACAAGGATATGGTATCATTGCCCGTATGCCTTTGCAGTTTGGTTTGCTGTCGGGTAATATAAAACCGGATACTACTTTCTCAACAGACGATCACCGCAGTTACCGCTTGGTACCCGCCATCATCGAGCAGGTATTGCAGGTATTAAAACAGGAAGTATGGCCACTGCTGCAAAAATACCAAACCACCGAAGCTGGTTTGGCGCTCAGTTATATTTTAAGTTATGATGAAGTGTCTGTTGTAATACCGGGTATCAGAACACCAGAGCATGTAGCCTTAAATACCAACCACCTTGTTCAATTAGAAACAGCGGATAAAATACACCTCCAGAAAATATTCGAAACCCATTGGCAACTGGTGATGGAGATGATGGAGAAGCAAGGTTGAGTATTTATTAATCGTTAATACCTCATACGCTAATTCAAATCAGAAAAAATACGGATAATTGTCATGTGGTTTAAGGCAATGGCGCTACTTCTGCTTTCGCTTTCCTGATCTTTTCTTTGAAAGCCTGCCTCATCGTTTCATTCATTCCTTTCAATAGGAGAATAAGATCGCCTTTTTCCCTGGCATAGTTATTCGTAATGCTATCTGATAAAATGACGGAAGAAAAGTTTTTAAGAAACGGATGCTCCATTTCTTTTTCATCATCTGTCAACAATAAAATATTATCGAAATGTAAAGAGTCGGGCATCCAGTATAGAAAACTGGCATTATCGCTGAAAGCCTCCGGCAGATGGTATTTTTTCCGGTAATAGTTTATCGCACCGGCTTGTCCATAGTTATCGCAAAAGAGAAGTGTATTTTTTTTCTCATTACTGTCTAACATATTGTAGGCTTTGGCCATTTTTTGGGCCATTTCTTCCCATCCCAACATATCGGCAAAGTCCTGTGGCAGGGGATGACTTTTTCCGTCTTCCCAGTTTAGTACACCTAATTTCTTTACGTTCTTTTTTTCATAAAAATCAGCCAATGGCACTGGCTTCATAATGGGTAAGGCAATGGGTATCAACCAATACCCCAAAAGCAAGGGGATACTAAACAGCACATATCGAATTTTTGTAAAACGAAAGGCTGTTAACTGTTCCAGTTGATAAGCGCCAAAGGCAAATAATACAGGATATGCCCCGAGTGCGTAATAATTTTTTCCATGCCCCAGCAGCAATAGCCCGATCACACACAGATAAGCCCATCCAATAAACCGGTAGTTCTTTAATTTCTTTACAAAAAAGATCGCCCATAACCCCGTGAGCCAGATAAAAACACAGGGGAAATTCATGATTAACTGATCAATTAAGAAACTGGCGGGACTTATATATTGCAATTGCGTGCGTTGTAGTTTTTCCATATGAAATACAAATGGGAAATGCTGTTTGTATTGCCAGATGAGGTTAGGCAGAAAAATAAATAATCCTGCAAATGCGGCAAAATAGAAGTGTTTATTAGTAAATATTTTTCTTTGTCTTGTTAAGGCCAGCCCCAATAAAATACTTATGATAAAAAAAGCAACCGAATATTTACTTTGCATACCCAACCCACAACAAATGCCAAACCAGTAAAGCCATTTGGTTTCTTCAGACAGGATAAACCGGATAAGGGTATAGGCGAGTAACGTCCAGAAAAATATTTCAAGAAAATTGGGTTGAAATAAAAAATGTACCCGTAAATAGCCACCAAAAATGAAAGGTAAGAAGCCCAGCAATAAGGCAAAGGACCTTCCGCCAAGTGAGGTGATTATTTTTCCTGTAAAAAGATAAGTGAGGGCGCCAAAAAGTGAGGGCCAAAATTTTACCCAAAATAAGCCGTCACCAAAAATATGAATCAGCCACGCGAAAACAGATAACATTGGCGGCACTTCCATAAAGCCCCAGGCCATGTGGCTACCCTCGGCCAGGTAAAGCATCTCATCCCTATGCGGTTCATAAATGGGGTTTTGCAGAAGAAAGGGGGCAACTAATTTAACAAATGCCAAGGCGTATATAAGCCAATTACTATTCTTCATGCAGTTTTTTATTTTGGATGTTGAATTTTAAATATAAAATGGCAAGGGCTGATTTTGCATTTAAAATTCAATATTCAAAGTAAGAAATTAATTCTGCAACAACTGCAACGCAAGCTCAATTCTTTTAATCGTTTCGTTTTTGCCAATTGCCGCTGCAATATCAAATACCCCAGGTCCGAATTTTCCACCCACAAGCATGATACGGAAAGGAGCCATCAGCTCACCCGGCTTTAATTGATTGGCGGCTGCCAGTTCTTTGAATTCTTTTTCAAGGTCACTGGTTTCCCAAAGTGTACTTAATTCATAAGCACGGATTAATTCAGTAAAAAACATATTTTTTTTATCATCCCATTTGGGCTTTACCGAATCTGTATCAATAATAGCAGGCGATTGAAAAAAGAAAGAGCCTTGCTGCACAAAATCCGGCAATAACGTACAACGGTCTTTGACCAGCTCAATC
>JANXUL010000099.1 GCA_025356235.1 Bacteroidota bacterium | reverse complement strand
GTTAAAAAAATGTTGGTTTTCTACTTTGCTCCAGTAATGCCTTGCACGCAAACTCAATCCCATTTTGTTGTTGAAATTGTATTTAATCGCAAAGACATTCTCAACCGTATTTCTTTTACGGAGAGCAAAAATGATGCTGTCGGCCGAAGTGGTGGAATAGCCAAGGTTATTACCGAAAATAGATAGGGTTGTGTTGGTGCTTATTGATAGCTTCTTATTAAAGCGATACCGGTTTCTTAAACTTAATTCATATCCATTCGCCGCATATCTCTCAGAGTGAGATAAATCCAACTCAACATTTGCAGAATATTTTTTGGCGTTATTGGATTCGAGCCAACCACCATACACATAGCGGCCCGGACGCTTAAATACGCGGCCCACAGCACGGGCTTCATAAAAATCGTTTTGCTCCGCGATAACGTTCGCAAAGAAACCGACAAACCACAAACTTTTTAACTGGCCATTCAGGTTTACATTTACCCTTGCTGTTTGATAATCCCAGGGCTTAAACCTTACAGAATATGAACCATTAAAGTTTAGGTTCATGCGGTTGTAAAACGCTTTTGGTTTTATCCATTTATAACCCATCCAAAGGTTGTGGTCTACAAAGTTATTGTTGGTAAAATAGCCCATATCGTTGCTGCTGTATTTATTATCAGCCAACTCCTGCGAAAAATTCATGTTAAAGCGTCCGCCGGTTTTGCCCAAGCCAATATCGTGGGTGTACCCCGACTGTGTTTTTCCTCCCGGCAGGTAACCGATCAACTGGCTTTCACCAATTTTACCAGACAGGTTCCAGTTGTTCTTTTTATCATAAAGGTCCCATAGAACAGCGGTAACATTGGCATCGTATTCTTTACCGTTTCGGGTTACATTGGTATTAATGAGTGAAACACTGGAATTATGTTTCAAAGACTGATCAAAGACGATGATATTATAATTGGTTAACGGATCTGTTTCTATCTTTCTCGATTCTTTGCCATTATAGTCAATGGTTGCATATTGTGTATTGGTAATGGCATTGAATACACCAATACCCAGTCCGGAAGAGGTTCTTCCGCTCACCTTGGTAGCGTTGATAAGCCTCGTATCCTGCGGGTTTCTGGCAATTGTTTCCCCGGGCTTTAATTGACTACCTACATCATAATAATGTAGCGGTTCCCCACCTATCCGGCGACTGTAAAAAAGGTTGCCCTTGCCAAAAAGTTCCGTTCCTTCTGTAAAAAATGACCGGTTCTCATTGTATTTTACTTCGAACGGGGTGAGGTTCAACACCTGGTTATCGCTTTGTACCTGGCCAAAATCGGGTATCAGCGTCATATCTAAGGTAAACGCCTGGTTAATGCCATATTTAACATCCATCCCGCCGTTTACCGAGGTTGCGAAATTCTTTTTCGCCGGATCATTATAAGGATAATGATTGGCGTAAGTTGATAGATAAGGTGAAAAAGATAAACGTACCGGCGGTTTTATATTTTCTATTCCCGTCCACAATCCAAACTGTGCAAAAAAGTTGCCACCAATCGTAGGGTCGGTGGGGCTCCACATAAATTGTTTTCCACTTTTAGAATTACGCCGGGTTATATTAATGCCCCACTCCTGCTTATTGTTATTGCTGAAGCGGATGGCAGAATAAGGAATTCTCATTTCAAATACCCAGCCGCCGGCAACAATTTTGGCATTGGTTTCATAGACACTGTTCCAGCTGCCATCTTCTCCGTTGGATGAATATTTGGCATCAAACTGCTCACCCAATGGCGTTACATAATAACCAAAGCCATTAATCTTATCATTATAGGTATCAAACAGAACACCTACAAAATCATTTACGCCTACCTGATCCCTGCCCACCAGTTCGGATGAAATGCTGTCGTTGCTTGCCTGGTGACAGAAACCACCAACATAAATGGCAGAATTATCATAAAGTATTCGGATCTCCGTTCTGTTTGCATAATTTTCAATTTTTCCAAAACTGGGGCGCCACTCTACCATATCTGTGGCAACGGGGGCCAGTTGCCAGGCGTCATCTTTCAGATCGCCATCAATAACAATCTTTTGTGTTGTTCGAACTGCAGCCAGTTTCTTAACCGGTTTGTCTGCCTTTTGTGCCGAAAGGTCCATGGATAACAGCGTTGTACAAAAGACGAAAAACAATGATTTCATAATAGTTTTTTAGGTTAAGGCCAATGGTTTAGGAGCTGTTGGTTTCTTTATTTGCAATCCAGACAAAGCCCATCTACGAATTCAAACGTAGTAAAAGTAAAAAGGTTACACGCAGGTTACTGTTAAGGGAGTGGCAAAAAAGACGAACGGAAAAAAAGCGAGATTAACGGTGCACAGGCAAGTTCAGAAAATGAAAACCCCCGCAAATATTGCAGGGGCTTTCCGAAAAAAATCTGATCAGTATAGTTTTTTATGAGTTATTTAATGCCGTACTTAAACTTATATCGCTCGTAAAGTTCTTTTTGTTTATTGTCTAAGCTTATCTGGCGGCCCTGAATAAAAGCGTAGGTAACCGTACTGCTTTTCATGTCCAGCAAATCGCCCTCGCTGATAACAATATTGGCATCTTTACCTGCTTCCAAAGAACCGGTTTTATCATCCACTCCCAATATTCTGGCAGCATTTAATGTAATGGCCTGAAGTGCCTGCTCTTTCGTTAATCCATAAGCGGCCGCGGTTCCGGCATTATAAGAAAGGTTGCGGTAGCGGGCCTCATCATGTGTATCGTTGAGCGCGAAAAGCACGCCTGCTTTTTGTAAAACAGCAGGTGTTTTATAAGGCTGGTCCACATCATCATCTTCGGTGGCAGGAAGTGCATGCTCCTGACCCAGAATTACGGCAATATTATTTGCTTTTAAAAGGTAGGCAATCTGGAAGCTTTCACTACCACCAACAATTACAACATCAAATCCAAACTCTTTTACAAAATCAATGGCTATCAACATCTGTTTTACCTGGTCGCCATGGATGAAGAGCTTTTGTTTTTTATCAAACAGGCCTTTTAATGCTTCAAACTTTAAATTGGTGTTGTTATGACTTGTTTCCTGTAAATAAGCTTTAGCCTGACGTAAGAAAGATTTGGTTTCTTCTACCTTATCAAGTGCTACTCTTGCCGGATCGGCAGCACCACTACCAAACCCAAGGCTTGCGAGCAGTGCCGGAGGAATGCCTGCGGGGATAGCGCCACCCCTTCTTCCAAAACGATTGATAAAGCTTGGCATGTTCATGTGTATACCGGCATCCATTTTATAGGCGGCATCTTCCCAGTTCCATGCATCTAACTGTACAACGGTTGATGAGCCACTGATGGTGCCTCCTTCGGGGGCAACGCTGGCCAGCAAAATTCCATTAGACCGCAATACATTAATTACCCTTGAATCAGTATTGTAAGCAGTTATGGAACGGATACTCGGATTAAACTCACCAAGTTCTGTATAATCATTACTGCCCCTTACGCCATTGGCAATTTCTTTCAGGCCAAGATCGGATGAAGGAAGGATAAGCCCGGGATAAACATGTTTACCCTTTGCGTCAACCACTTTCGAATCGCTTCCGGAAACCGTAATACCGGCTCCCACATTTACGATCTTTCCATTATTTACTTCAACCGTGGCGTTTTCTAAAACGGTGCCATTGCCAATATGAACAGTTCCGTTTGTAATGAATAAACGGCCCTTGTATTCTTTTGTCGGATACACCACTTCCTGCGCCTGCATAAAACAGGTTACAAGAAGAACTGCGGTTATTGTACTAAATATTTTTTTCATAATCAGTCAGTTTATTTGTTAATAGTCTCGCCTTCCTGGATATCAATAGTGTAAAGTCCGTCATGATGATCATGATCGCCGCAGCTTAAAATAAACTGCCAGCTTGGTTCTGCGGGCCTAACGGCACCGGGGCCACCGGTTCTTTTTTCACCGATCATTTTCTGCGTGAGCCGGAAACGTTCTGCACTTATTTTTTTCCGCTGCTCAGTATCTTTTTGGCGATCGAAATAAACAATACCATCAACAATTGTTTTTTCCGATTTGGCATAAATGCTCAACGGGTTATCGCTCCAGATAACGATGTCTGCATCTTTACCCGCTTTTATACTGCCCACTTTGTCATCCACATGAAGTGCTTTAGCAGGATTGAGGGTTACCATTTTAAAAGCATCTTCTTCACTAACGCCGCCATAGCGAACCACCTTACCAGCTTCCTGGTTTAAACGACGGGCCATTTCGGCATCATCAGAATTGATGCAAACATTCAAACCCACTTTCTGCATAATCGCAGCATTGTATGCGATCGCATCAGTTACCTCTACTTTATAATAAAACCAATCTGCAAACGTAGAAGCACTGGAGCCGTGAATTTTCATTTTATCGGCTACCTTATAACCTTCCAGGATATGTGTAAAGGTGTTGAATTTAAAACCGTATTTATCTCCCACGCGTAAAGCGGCGGTGATTTCACTTTGTACATATGAGTGACAAGTAATGAAACGTTTTTTATTAAGGATCTCAACAAGTGCATCAAGCTCCAGGTCACGTCTTGTTGTAGGATCGGCCTTCAGGTCTTTTTCATAATCCCTGGCCCTTGCAAACGCATCGTTTAAAACTTCCTCAACCCCCATACGTGTATCAGGGAAACGGTTATTGTTTGTAGACGTTGTGCGTTTTACATTTTCTCCTAACGCGAATTTGATAAAGGGATCCCAGCCTTTAAACTTAAGATCATCATCATTGGCACCCCAGCGCAATTTGATCAATTGTGTTTGTCCGCCAATCGTATTAGCCGAACCATGGAGGATATGAGAAGAAGTTACGCCACCGCTTAACTGGCGATAGATATTAATGTCTTCAGGATTCAGGTTATCGGCAATGCGCACTTCCGATGTTACGGACTGCCCGCCTTCATTAATAGAGGCCGCAGCAATATGCGAGTGCTCGTCTATAATGCCCGCCGTTACGTGTTTGCCGGTTGCATCTATAACAGTAGCACCGGCATCGCTTAGGTTTTTACCCACTTTTGCAATCTTGCCGTCTTTTAGTAATACGTCTGTATTTTCCAGTCTACCTTCTTTTTCGTTGGTCCATACGGTTGCATTTTTAATCAGGAGAGACTCCTGTTTTGGTGCTTCTTCCCAACCATATCCATCAAAGGGAAAAGTAACTTTTGAGAGCCTCTGTGGAAACGTTGGTCTTTTTCTTACAGAATCAACCGAAGCAGCAGAAGGAGCAATAAATGTTGCGGTCCAGGTAAGCTTATTGCCGGCTGTATCTTCGCCGGTACCGTTCCATGTCATACCGTTGGCTACGCCGCTCAATCTGTATTGTGTGCCACCGGCGGCACCACCGCCACCCCGGCTAAAACCACCACCTCCAGGAAAACCGCCGCTACCGCCCTGTGGTGGAGTGGCAGTCATTTGTGGCCTTCTTGAAGGAACAGGTGAGAAACTGAGCTTAACCATCTTTCCATCAAAACTGAACTTGCCTGTTAGCGTATCTTTTCCAATAAGGTTGGCAGCAGCAGCACTTTTTACATCTAAAGTATAATTAACCGGACCATTTACGGTAGTCATGTCTAATGTATACGTTCCTTTCACATCATACCAGGCATCTTCTTTAATACCATATTTTTCACCCTGTACCCAGTTGGTAAGGAAAACGGTTTTGTCAGAGAAAACCGGTCCGGATGTGATCAGGAAGTTGGCAAGCTTGCCTGCCTCAATGCTTCCTACTTTATCATATACGCCCAATACCGTTGCGGGAACCTTGGTTAAAGCCTCTAATGCTTTTGTTTCTGATAAACCCATATCAAATGCCTTACGCAAATTGGTATAGAATTGTTTGGGGTCTCTCAGGTCGGCTGTGGTTAAGCAGAAAGGAATATTTGCTTTTTCAAAAGCAGCAGGGTTTGATGGAGCGAGTTCCCAGTGTTTCATATCACCCAAAGAAACGGCCCTTGCATCGTTGGGGTCTTCTACATCCATGGCCTGTGGATAATTAAGTGAAAGAATATAGGTTGCTTTTGTTGCAGCAATTTCTTTTATCCGCTGGTATTCATTACCGCCGGCTTTAATGATGTACTGAACACCAAATTCTTTTCCTATACGGTCTGCACGCAGATCGTTCCATTTATCATCAGCTTCAAAAATCTGTGGTAAAGACTGGTTATCGTTCCATGCCTGTAACGACAGGTTTATTCCTTCTTTAGCTGGCCTATTTTTATACCACTTTGCATCCAGGTAAGTTTGGCGTAGCAATGCGATGGTTCCCATCAGACTTTGCGGGTAGCTTTGCGTAGAAGATCCCCTGCTCAGAGAATAATGTGCCGAAGCTTTTTCTTTTACAAAAACAAGGTTCTCATTAAGATTGGCCAGGGTAACCACGGTTCCGGTTCCTCGTGCAATACCATCTTTTACATGGGTAAGCACGGTACCAAAACCATTTTCACGAAAGACTTTCGCTTTTGCATCATCTACTGAAAATAATTTAGAGGCATCGGTTTCTGGCTTGATTGCCTGGTTCCATCCATATGCTCCTTTGGTGCTGGATGCTATTTGCGGAGGCGTATTGCCAAATCCGCCGCCACCGCCTCTTCCGCCCGCCGTCAAATCGCGCGTTGGGGCCGCAATGCCATAATCACTATAAATATCAACAAATGAAGGATAGATGTATTTGTCTTTACAATCTATTACTACCGCATCTTTCGGAATAGCAACACTAGAAGCACCTACGGCAACAATCTTCCCGTCGCGGATAACAAGTGTTGCATTGGTTAATGTGGTTTGTGCGTCTTTTACAATGGTAGCATTGGTAAAGGCATAACAGCCTTCCCGTTTATCAGCAACACCATTTACGGGGAATGTTTCCTGCGCTTGCAGCAAGGATGCGAACAAGAGCCCGGAAAGCAGAAGCTTCAAATTTCTCATAATACATTAGTTGGTTTTGGAAGATGTTAAAACTACAGAATTGAACCTATACTAAAAGCCATTCATCATATTTTCGGTAAAGCCTGTTTTATGTCGGTGAGAAGCTACTTTTTGAAACTGCCATTATCCACATCTTTTATAAAACGGATAAGGCCGGGAAAGTAGGCGGGCTGGTCATCCCACATAGAACAATGGCTTCCGTTCGGACAAATTAAACTTCGCCCATTCTGTACCTGCGTAGCCATCCATTTCATATGCTCCGGATCCATGGTATCATGCTGTCCGCCGATAGTTAGGGTAGGTATTTTTATCTGAGGGAGATCTTTGCTCCGATCCCATTTGGCTAATCTGCCACCAACGCCAAATTCAGAAGGTCCCTGCATCATTGTATAAATCTCATTGTTGATATGCGGAAAAGCGCGCTGTAACGCTTCCGGCCAGGGCTGTAACCTGCATAAGTGTTGGTTATAAAAATTAGGTAATAAAAGCTGCATGTATTTTGGATTGGCAAAATCGCCCCTGGCTTCTATAGAACGTATCGTGTCTAAAACGATCGGGTCTATCTGTTTCGACAATACATCGGCCGCATATTTTCCATAAGCCGGGCAACTGCTCATCATGTTACTGATGATGAGGCCTTTCAAATTATCCTGATATTTCAGCGCATATTCCATGGCTAAAATGCCGCCCCAGCTATGTCCTAGAAGATAAAAATTATCTTTATTCAACCCTAACGCTTTTCTAACCTGTTCTACTTCTTCCACAAAACGGGGCGCAGTCCATAAGCTGCTGTCCTTGGGTTTATCACTGAAATAAGAACCGAGCTGATCATATTCATAAAACTCAATACCTTCCTGCGGTAAAAAGCTTTCAAAAGATTCGAAGAACTCATGCGTACCACCCGGACCGCCATGTAATAACAGTACTTTTATTTTCGGATTGCTGCCAAAACGTTTCGTCCAAACATTAAATTTTCCAACAGGAGTTTCAACGGCAATCATTTTTACACCTCCT
Organism: Bacteroidota bacterium; assembly: GCA_025356235.1. Taxonomy (GTDB): domain Bacteria; phylum Bacteroidota; class Bacteroidia; order Chitinophagales; family Chitinophagaceae; genus Sediminibacterium. The sequence goes on along the minus strand of JANXUL010000099.1, from coordinate 7,764 downwards.
GTTTGAACACCACTATCTTTTATTGCATGATATTCTTGTAAGGATGGAGTAGCGGGTTGTTTACACGAAATAAAAAAAAGAGAAACGGCGAAAGCCGATAGTAGTAGTTTGTTCATAAATGAGTGTTTATGAAACGGAAGTTATTGATAATTCGCATCAGTTCAAGCGCAACCCTGTTCACGAAAAACTATAGGTTATAACCTGCCAGCTCATCTTCCCATATACACCATCAGTATCTGCACATCACTCGGGTTCACACCACTTATGCGACTTGCCTGCCCAAGCGTAGAAGGTTTAATTTTTTTAAATTTTTGCAAAGCTTCATTAGACAAAGCATTCACGCGGTCATAGTCGAAGGTTGAGGGAATGACCATATTTTCCAGCTGGCTCATTTTTGTTACAATCTCCTGTTCCTTTTCAATATAACGTTCATATTTTATTTGAATCTCAGCCTGCTCTAAAGCATCCGTTGAAATATCAGCCAGCGATTCCTGTAGGCCTGGAACCACTTTTAATAAAGAAGGAAGGCTGACATTCGGCCGTAATATTATTTTAGAAACTTTTTGTTTTTCTGAAATGGTGGCGGATTGAATTCCGGTAAAATAATCATTTACATCTTCCGGCTCAATACTAAAACCGGTGAGCACTTTTTTAACTTCTGCCACCTGGTCTCTTTTAGTAATTACAGTATCCATTCTTTGCTGTGAAGCAAGGCCCAGGCGATAGCTGAGTTCTGTTAAACGCAGGTCTGCATTGTCCTGGCGCAGCAGGGTTCTGAACTCTGCACGACTGGTAAACATCCGGTAAGGTTCTTCGGTTCCCTTACTTATCAGGTCGTCAATCAAAACGCCGATATATGCTTCGCTTCTTTTTAATACTACCGGCTCCAGCTCTCTTGCTTTTTGATGGGCATTAATTCCCGCCATTAAACCCTGGCAGGCCGCTTCTTCATAACCGGTGGTCCCATTAATCTGGCCGGCAAAAAACAGGTTGCTCAACAATTTAGTTTCAAGAGAATATTGCAATTGTGTAGGTGGAAAATAATCGTACTCTATCGCATAACCCGGACGGAATATGCGGACATTCTCAAACCCAGCAACCATACGAAGTGCTTCGTATTGCACATCTTCCGGTAAAGAAGTCGAAAATCCATTTACATATATTTCAACCGTATTCCAGCCTTCCGGCTCTACAAATAATTGATGCCTGTCTCGCTCAGCAAAACGATTGATCTTGTCTTCAATACTCGGGCAATACCTTGGCCCAACCCCCTCAATCCTCCCCTGAAACATGGGACTCCTGTCGAACCCTGTTTTTAGAATATCATGAACCGTATCGTTGGTATAAGTAATATGGCAGCTTCTTTGTTCTTCCGGCTTAATGCGTTTTGTATTAGTATAGGAGAAACCTACAATTTCGGTATCGCCTTTCTGTTCTTCCATTTTGCTGTAGTCAAGACTGCGGCCATCAACCCTTGGTGGTGTACCTGTTTTCAAGCGGTCACTTTCAAACCCAAATTCAACCAGCTGTTCAGTAATTCCGGTGGCCGCCTTTTCCGCTACACGTCCGCCACCAAACTGTTTCTCTCCAATATGAATAATGCCGTTTAAAAAGGTACCACTGGTTACCACAACCGATTTTGAGCGCACTTCATGCCCCAGCCCCGTAACCACACCGCAGGCTTTGTTTCCTTTGATGATGATAGAGCGAACCATATCCTGGTAAAAATCAACATTCGGGGTATTCTCCAGCATTTCACGCCAGGTTGCTGCAAACAGCATCCGGTCGTTCTGTGTACGCGGGCTCCACATAGCAGGACCCTTGCTGCGGTTCAGCATCCTGAATTGGATGGTGCTCAGGTCGCTAACAATACCGCTATAGCCCCCCATGGCATCTACCTCTCTCACAATCTGACCTTTGGCAATACCACCCATGGCCGGGTTACAGCTCATTTGGGCAATCGTCTGCATGTTCATGGTAATCAACAAAACCTTGCTGCCCAGGTTGGCCGCCGCGGCTGCTGCTTCACAACCGGCATGGCCGGCACCTACTACTATCACATCATATTCTGGAAACATGGCGCAAAGATACTTTATGGTTTTGGGCCTGAACCGAACTTTCTTACTATTTCCCTTTCGAGTAAGAGGTCGGAAAGGGTTATTCCCTGGTTGAGGCGGTTAAATTCTGTATGATCAAGCGTGGTAATGCTTTCAAGATGTGCCTTGTTTTGAAGGATAAAGTTTTCAATGGCCGGGTGGCTTTCAATATTTGATACCTCGATGGTTTCAATTTTTGCAAGCATTTTGCTGCATAGTGAGTACCCGGTTCTATGGTAAAGTTCCTGAAAATAAGGCTTCACCGCCAGAAGGTCTATGCGGTTACCGCGATTTTTGTTGCTTTCTATTTTCTCCACCCGAAGATTAATGAAGTTCCAGCATAGGAAAAGGTCGGCCTCATTTGTATAATCAAAATAGGTTGTGGGTACAATATGATCAAATTGCCAGGCTTTCCCGAAGTTGTCCCAATTAATGTCTTCGGTAAACTGCAGCTCAAACCAATTTCGCAGCGTTTCAATATCTAAACCAAAGTAAGGAGCATATGCTTCGCTGGGCATTTTTTCTAATACGTATCTCCGATAGCTTAATTGCCATTTCCTTTTCTCCCTGAAGCGAATAAGCGAATCGGTAACTTCTGTTTGTGGAGTCCATGTTTTCCTCGGCATACGCAAAAATAGAAAATGTTTCTGGGTGAAACTGTGATACGTGGAACTTTCTTAAAAATACATAAGTATATGTTTCTGGATGAAACTGTGATTCGTGGAACCTTTTATTGCTGCGAGCAAGCCAGGTCCTGCACCATAAAGAACTGATCCTTATCTTTTCCGTAGGAGGCAGATCCAATTCCGGTTTCAACGAGATTTGGGTTCAGTAGTGACTTTCTATGACCAAGTTCGGGAAGTCCGATATCTAAATAAAGGAGTAAAACGGATAAAAGAATGTTTTGACTACTCACGGAAATGTTTTCGTTAGCACAGGTTTTAATACCCGCCCGCTTCATCCTCGTCCCAAAATTAGTTCCATCAGTGGAGGTATGGCTTGGAGTAGCGTTTTTCTGAGAGATATCCGCTGCATGTTGTTGAGCCGTTGTAAGGAGGGCGGTATTCAGGGAAAACATAGAAAGCTTGCCTGTTTTAATCAGGTCCGAGCGTAAACTAATGGCTTCTGCCTTGTTTAATGCGGGAAAGGCAACTAAAACGGGTGCAATCACACTATCCCAGAATCTTTCAGGATTCGAACGACAGTAATTTATCCAATATAAAAACTCCCCCGACTGAATGGATAGCTTTTTAAATGCCGGTAGCGACCGGTTCCAATTGTCTACTGATGAATCCCGCGTAAAAGGTTCTGGTACGGGCTTAACTTCCAGTTCTATAGTAGAAAACTGCGAAAAGGAAATAAAAGGTATGATAAAGAAACAAAAGATCAGGAACCGGCGCATTCAAATGCTTTTTTCAAATAAACGCAAATATTGGTCCTCTTTGGACCTCATGAGGGTAATTTCACTTTTCTTTTTGTCAGTATAGCCACAAAGATGAAGTGCCCCGTGAAAAATTACCCGGAGCGTTTCCTGCTTTGGGGAAATGCCGAGTATTCTGGCATTGTCTTTCACCCTGTCTATACTTATATATACTTCAGCCTCAACGGATTGCCCTTTTTCAGAAAGGCAAAATGTGATAATGTCGGTATAGTAGTCGTGTTGGAGAAAGTCACGGTTCATCTGGAGCAGGAAGGCATCGGAACAAAAAATATAAGTAAGAGAGTCAAGAGCTATCTTTTCTTTTTTGAATATACCCAGGATAAAAGCCTTCAAAGCTGTTTTACCGGTGAGTGATAACTGCCGGTCTGCTGAGCGAAAAAATACTGTTGCCATTGTATTGATTGTATAACTCCAAAATTCGTAACAAAAAGCTTTGCTACCGCTTTACCTTTAAACAATATTAATAAGAGAGGAGATGAAACGATTGTCTGAGTTAGCCGTGGGCCAAAAAGCCGTGATCCATTCTTTTGAAAAGGATGAGATTTTTATAAAACTGATGGAAATGGGCTGCATCCCTGGCGAACTGGTTACCGTAGAACAAAAAGCGCCCCTGGGCGACCCGATATCCATTTCAGTATCTGGGTATCATCTGAGCCTGAGGCTTAATGAGGCGAATAGTATTTTTGTTGAAATCGCCGAATAATCATAACAATCTGATTATCAATTATATAGATGAAAATAGGCCTTTACTTTGGTTCGTTTAACCCCATTCATACCGGTCACCTGATTGTGGCCAGTTATGTGGCCAACCATACTGATATGCAACAGGTTTGGTTTATGGTATCTCCCCAAAACCCTTTGAAACCTTCTTCTGTTTTGTTGAATGAATATCACCGGCTGCACCTGGTGAACCTTGCAGTGGAAGATGACCTGCGTTTAAAAGCGTCTGACGTGGAATTTAAACTGCCCCGCCCCTCTTATACAATTGATACACTCACTTATTTACAAGAAAAATATCCGCAACACACGTTCTCTATTATTATGGGCAGCGATAGTTTTCAAAATCTTCCACGATGGAAAAATTTTGAACTGTTGGTTAAGAACTATCCCTTTATTATTTACAAACGCCCCGGCTTTGAAGTAAAAGATTCCTGGAATGCAAGTGTTACTATATTGAATGCACCCATGCTTGAATTATCTGCAACAGAGATACGCAACAATATCAAACAAGGAAAAACCATCCGCTACCTGGTGCCGGAAAAAGTGCGTGAAGAGATAGAGCAGAACAGGTATTATAAATGATGGGTGTGGCGGTGGTTATACCGCATGCAAATAGCAGTGTACAACCGATTGAAATAGCGTTTCACCCCGGTATTCTAAAACCACGTTTGATATTCGAAATGAAAAGGGGCCCTATAATTCAAGGCCCCTTTTCACATCAATTATAATAGCAAGGATTAACGGTTCATCGACATTAAGAATTCTTCATTGTCTTTTGTTCCCCTCATCCTTTTTAATAATTCGTTCATAGATTCTTCGGTGTTCATGTCGTTGATGTATAAACGCAACAGGTTCATTCTCTGGAGGACTTCTTTATCTAACAACAGGTCATCGCGACGGGTGGAAGAGCCGGTAAGGTCAATGGCCGGGAACACGCGTTTGTTGGCCAAACGGCGGTCGAGTAACAGCTCCATGTTGCCGGTACCTTTGAATTCTTCAAAGATCACTTCATCCATTTTACTACCGGTTTCAATTAAGGCGGTGGCAAGAATGGTTAATGATCCGCCATGTTCAATTTTACGGGCAGCACCAAAGAACTGTTTTGGTTTCTGCATTGCATTGGCTTCCACACCACCGGATAAAACTTTACCGGAAGAAGGCGCAACCGTATTGTGAGCACGTGCTAAACGGGTAATAGAATCCAATAAAATCACCACATCATGACCGCACTCAACCAAGCGTTTTGCTTTTTGCAGGGCGATGGCAGACACTTTCACGTGTTTTTCGGCAGGCTCATCAAACGTAGAGGCGATTACTTCGGCGCGAACGCTGCGTTCCATATCGGTAACTTCTTCGGGGCGCTCATCAATCAATACAACCATCAGGTAACATTCCGGGTGGTTGGCCGCAATGGCGTTGGCTACTTCTTTCAATAACATGGTCTTACCCACTTTGGGTTGTGCCACAATCAATCCACGCTGGCCCTTACCAATAGGCGTGAAAATATCCATGATCCGGGTGCTGTAATTAGTAGAGGTGGTAAAAAGGTTCAGCTTTTCAAACGGGAACAATGGCGTTAAATAATCGAAAGGTACGCGGTCACGCACCTCATCGGGCCGTTTGCCGTTAATATTATCCACCTTTAATAAAGCAAAATATTTTTCACCTTCTTTAGGCGGGCGAACAGAACCATGAACGGTATCGCCGGTTTTTAAACCGAATAATTTTATCTGTGATGGGGATACATATACATCATCAGGGGATGATAAATAATTATAGTCGGATGAACGAAGGAAGCCATACCCGTCGGGCATCATTTCCAAAACGCCTTCACCTAAAATAACACCTTCAAACTCTATGTTAAATGCGGGCTCTTTGCGTTGCTGCTGGCGGGGATACTGGTGTTGGGCGGCTTCTTGTGCCGATCCAGCTTCTCCCGGTTGGCTGCCATTAGTATCGTTGTTTGTATTTTCGATAGACGTCTCCTGTGGCTCCATCGGCTGGCTGTGTTCCGCGTCTGCTTGAGCAACAGGTGCTTCATTTCTGGGCTTACGAACAGGCCCTTTTTTAGGCACGGCTTTTTCAATCACTTGCGGGGCTGCGGCGGCGGCAGGTGCTTCCTGCATCACTTCTGCTTCTTCGGTTCCGTTGGCTGTTTTCAAGGTTACCGGTTTACGCGGACGGGCAACCTTTTTCTTGGGATCTTCCTTGGTTTCACTGGCCTGAACGGCCTGGCCGTCTAATATTTTGTAAATCAGTCCTTGTTTATCCAGTTTCTTGGCACCGGAAATATTCAGTTGCTCGGCAATATCCAGCAACTCAGGCAGGAGCATGTCATTTAATTGCGAAATGTCGTACATAAATAAAGAGGTCTTGTGATGGGGGGATGATTCAGTTTGTCAAGGGTTAAAAATCCGCTCTAAGGAAAATTTGAACTCAGATCGGTTATGGTATTGTATTGAGTGGAAAGAGAGTAAACCGGTGTGTCGTGAGCTAAAGTGAGACCGAACCGGTTTGTTTCCACTGCAATGTTAAGCCAGTTTTTCGGAAAAAAAGCATTTTTGATCGAAAAAACCGATGAACGGTTGTTAAATATGGGTGCAGCGGGTAGTTTGGTTATCTTCGCAGCAATAATTCGCGGATTGCGGATTGGCGGATTGACGGATTGTTTATGTACATTATTCCGACAATCCGTAATCCGCTAATCCGCCAATCGAAAGACGAAAAATATGTTTAACCAGAGAACTAAGATCAAGGAACTGCTGACAAAAGGTACAGCAGGAGAAAAAGTAACGGTAATGGGATGGGTGCGCACCTTTCGTAATAACCAATTTATAGCGCTGAATGAGGGCAGCACCAATAATAACCTGCAGGTAGTAGCCACCCTGGGCTCTTTCGAGGATGTATTGCTGAAACGCATTACTACCGGGGCGTCACTGAAAGTTATCGGGGAAGTGGTTACTTCTTTGGGTAAGGGACAGGCGCTGGAAGTTAAAGCGGATAGTATTGAGATATTGGGCGATAGCGATGCGGAGAAATACCCTTTGCAGCCAAAAAAGCATAGTCTTGAATTTTTGAGGGAGAAAGCGCATCTGCGTTTCCGTACCAATACCTTCGGATCGGTATTTCGTGTGCGCCATTCGCTGGCGTTTGCGGTGCACCAGTTCTTTCATAATAAAGGATTTTTATACCTGCATACGCCGGTGATAACCGCGAGTGATGCAGAGGGTGCGGGTGAAACATTCAGGGTAACTACATTGCCTTTTGATGCGCCGCCAAAGAACGAAGATGGTAGCATCAATTTTAAAGAAGACTTTTTTGGGAAGAGCACAAACCTTACCGTGAGCGGACAGTTGGAAGGAGAATTGGGGGCGATGGCGTTTAGTGATATATATACGTTCGGTCCAACTTTCCGTGCCGAGAATTCGAATACAACCCGCCACCTGGCAGAGTTCTGGATGATAGAGCCCGAAGTTGCTTTTAATGACCTGGAAGATAATATGAACC
>JANXUL010000097.1 GCA_025356235.1 Bacteroidota bacterium | reverse complement strand
GGTGTAAAAGAAGTAATAGCAGGGATCGGCACAATAGAACCGGTACCTGAAAAATTAAGATTACAATTGGTTGTAATAAGCGGCCAGTTGAGCATCAAAATAATATAGATCTGGCCCACCTGTGTAGCTGTAACGGATCCTGAAAGGCCGGGGCCTGTGGTATTATCGACAAGAATCGGTGGCAAATTATCCATTTTACTGGCACAGATTTCAGCAATGGTTCTGCCGGGTGCAAAAGGCCCCCACACGCCCCAGTCAAAATCTCCATTGGCAGTATTGCCGAAATTCATATTGATCACCCCGGTTTTGGTAACAACGCAATACACCCAGGTAGCCATCTGCCTGGTAGGGAAGCTCGCATACGCCGACAACGCCCCAACATTGTAACCCTGGTTGGTAAAGGTGTTATTAATCAGCGTTGAAGGGACTGATACATTACCGTATATCTGGGTTGCAGTGGTACACAAACCCTGTGCCTTCGCGCTATGTAAGCTACATAACAGAACAGCCAACAGGCAAACAGAATACAGTTTCCTGCAGGCAGTCAATACATTAAATACAGGCAATAACAACGTGCGGGTAAAATTCTTACGCATGGAAATAGTTTTGGTTGCGATAAATGGTCGGGGGTAACATTACATTGTCTATGTAATGCAGGAAGAGGACTTTATTCGTGTACAAATTAGCGCAGCATGATATGACAAACCTGCCAAAAAATGCGTTAAACCTGCCAAAATCATGGATTTGAGAGAAGATTTTTGAATAAAAGCGGCGGGATCGTCATTGTGAGTGGTATGTTTCACGCAAAGGCGCCAGGTAAGCAAAGGGGCAAAGTTTTTAAGGACCTAATAATTTCTTTGCGGCTTATGCGCCTTTCTTTGCCCCTTGGCGTGAAATCTTCCTTCCCGGTAAGGTGCCCATTGATGTGAAGCGGAATTCTTTATAAAAAATCTGTCGGCCGTTTCCCAAAACGATCGTAAAACTGGCGGGCAAAGTAATTGATGTCTTCAAAACCCACCTGCTTTGTTAGATCTGCCACTTTATGGATAGTTCCGCCCAGAAGCAATTCATAGGCCTTCTGCAAACGCACTTCCTTTACTAATTGTGCAGGTGTGCAGCCGGTAAGGCTTTTTGCAAGGCGGTATAATTGCCGCTCACTCAGGCCCAGTTCATAAGCAAGATCGTAAACCGATACACCTGTGTTACGTATCCCTTTCAACACAAAAGCAGATATCCGTTCCCTGAACGTTTCTGCCTCGGGGCTTTCGATAGGTATATCATCCGGATCAACCGGTGAAGCATCAAACCGGCGGCGTTCTTCCAGGTTATGCAGTAGGTTATATACCCGCGCGCGTAACTCAGGTGCACTGAACGGTTTTACGATATAGTCATCGATACCCAGCCGCAGAATAGTCAACTGATTCTTCGTATCAGCAATTGCGGTTAGCATAATAACCGGGATCTTTTTATAAGCATCTGCGTTTTTCAAATGCGTTATTAATTCCTCCCCATTCATTACGGGCATCATCAGATCGGTGATCACAAGGTCGGCCATTTTTTCCTTCAGCCATTCCAGCGCTTCCCTCCCATTGGACGCTTCTGCGAAATTCACTTTATCTGCCAGCACTTCGCGCAGGTAATACCGCATTTCTGTATTATCCTCCACGATGAGAACAGTGGGTTTTGAAGCGAATTGTTCCCAAACCTTCTCAGGCAGGTCTGTGTCTATCGGATCAGCTTCCACCCGGAAAGCAGACTGTGAAACCACGGGTAACCGCACCGTGAAAGTGGTTCCCAATTCCCTGGAACTGGTAACGTCTACTGTGCCACCCATAAGCAAGGTAAATTCCTTCACAAGGCTTAGCCCTATACCAACGCCTTCCGCTTTTGGCGTGGTGGTATTTCCCTGGTAAAACCGTTCGAAGATATGCGGCAGGTCCTCGGCTTTAATACCGGTGCCTGAATTGGCAATAAGGAAAATGAATTCTTTGCCGTCATCCGACACAAAACTGTTGGTTTTTATCCAGCCGCCGGGTTCATTGAACTTTATGGCATTGTAAACAAGGTTGTTCACCACTTTTTCGAGCATGTTTTCATCAATCAACACACACACCCCGTGTGTATTCTTCTCATTAAAACTGAGCGATAATTGTTCTTTCGTGATAAATGTTTCAAAAGCATACACCATCCGGCTGAGCAGCGGCGCTATCTCCCTGCTCTGCGCATGCATCTTTGCTTCACTTGTTTCAATCCGGGACAGATCCAGGATCTCTTCTACCATATATTGTAGTTTGCGGCTGTTATTATAAGCAATTTGCAGTTGGCGGTCTTTGGTACCGGCCCGCTCGTTCATAAGTTCCATCATACCTGTGAGCAGCGTTACGGGGGTGCGCAGTTCATGGCTGATATTAGCGAGGAAACGCGTTTTCATGTCCGCGGCGTGCGAAAGCTGTGTTGCCAGCACATCTTTTTGTACCAATGATTCCTGCAGGTTTACAGCCAATGCATCTTTCTGTACCAATAACTCCTGTAGGTTTACTGCCAATGCATCTTTTAGTACCAATGATTCCTGTAGGCTTACGGCCAATGCGTCTTTCTGTACCAATGATTCCTGCAGGTTTACGGCCAATGCATCTTTTTGTACTAATGATTCCTGCAGGTTTATGGCCAACGCGTCGGCTTTTTCCTTTTCTTCCGCCGCGAGTAGCTTAGCGGCCTCCAGTTTTATTTTTTCTTCCGCCAGTGTAGCATTTGAACGCTTTTCCCAATAATAGCTGCGTAAAACAAGCACCACTAAAATGACCATAAGCGCGAGGCCGGCGCCGAACAGCCATCTTTCCCTTTTTGTAATTTCGATCTGCTGATCTTTCAGGTCTGCTTCACGCTTTGTTTCTGCCGCAGAGATATTCAGCCTGGTGTTTTCCGAAAGCATTGAATCTTTAAAGGCTGCATCTTCCTTATAGTAGCCTAAGGCCTCCTGAAATCGACCCGTTGCTTCAAGAGCAGTCGCCAGCCGTAACGCAATATTGGTAAGATTAAAACGTGGTTTCTTTTCGATATACACCCTGTGTGCCGCGTTATAATAATAAATAGCTTTCGCGAGGTTTTCGTTTCTGCCGGCAGGCAAAAGGCTGTCGGGATGGATATTCCCTTTACTGTCATTCGCTACAGTAAAATAAATATTCCCCATATCGCTTAAGGCAGATGCAAACAGGTAGGTATCGTCGTGATAGGATCTGAAGAGCTGAACGGAACGGGATGCATAAAGAACTGCTTTGTTATAATCTTTAAGTCCAAGGTAAGCGTTGCCGATATTGGAAAGGGTAAGGCCAGTCCTATTGTAACTGCCTATTTTTTCAAAATACGGCAACACCGGAAGTTGATACGCGAGTGCTTTTGAGAAATCACCCATCTTTCCATACGTTTCTCCTATGATCCCACTTATACGCGCAGCATTAAAATGGTCTTCTATCTTTTCATAGGCCGCTAGTGCCCGCTCAAAATAAACCAATGCCTGCGGAAAACGTACCATGTTGTAATAATGGCCCGCAAGAAAATCCAGCACCATTGCGATATGGGGTTTATCATCAAGTTGTTCAAACAATGCCAGCGACTTCATAAGATCACTCATGCCACTATACCCAAGCATGGTTTGTCCTGTCCAATAAAGGGATAGACCCTCGCCCAATTTGTCTCCCGATGGCTGGGAGAGCTGCAGTGCCTTCTTCGCATAGGCAAGGCCTGAGTCATTTTCACGCTGTTTATATTCACGTGCGACCTGTAGTAACAAAATTACTTTGTTCGAATCCTGTTTGCTGCTGTATTCGTGGTTAAACTGGTTGAGTAATGAATCCAGTATGTGGCGGTCTTGTCCATAGGACAATGAAAAAACGGGAAGCAATAAAAGAAGGAGTATTTTTTTCATTGTGCACAAACAAGATAAAGCAAAATAGTATTTTCTTTCTCAATGATTAGAGGGAAATCGGAATATAGAAAGTCCTTGTCAGAAATAGCTTAGGGGTTCGACTCCCGCAGGGTCTCAAAATATTTCACTACAAATTCGCCTCAGCCCATGTTTATAATGCACTGACTTACAATGCCTGAAAATAAAAAAGGGGAAACGTTATTCGCGTTTCCCTCTGTGGAGTCGAGGGGAGTCGAACCCCTGTCCAAACATCGTAACCATTGGCTTTCTACATGCTTATTTCATTATTATTTGTCGGCACTCAGCAGGAAATGAACAAACCAACCGAACGCTTAGCTGAATGGTCTTAAATAACAGTCACAGCCTTCTGTTACAGCATCCTCTTTTGTTTTAAGTCGGCGGCAGCAAGAGGTAACAGGCGAACCTTAGCCGCGGCCCGAATGGTTACTTAATCACTGATTAAGCAGCCATGGCATACTGAGTATTGCCATTTGAAGTTTGAGCATTCAGATTAAAGTGCTAATTACACAACGCACTGCATGCTTACACCAACCGTAACATATGCTGTCGAAACCAATACGACCCCATAGGATAATTAGAAATTAAGAATTAAGAATTACAAATCAGTTCTCTCAATTTTTAATTTCTAATTTTTAATTATTTAAACAACCGCCAAAAATCAAGCCCCAAAGCATACGCCATTAATCCCAACAACAAAATCATACCCGCCATTTGCGCATACTCCATGAATTTATCGCCGGGCTTGCGGCCGGTGATCATTTCATAAAGTGTAAATAAAGCATGACCACCATCCAATGCCGGAATAGGTAATATATTCATAAAGGCAAGAATGATAGAGAAGATACCAGTTAATGTCCAGAATTTTTCCCAATCCCATACCCCAGGGAAGGTATTGCCAATACTGATCACACTCCCCAACGAGTCGCTGGCAGCCACTTTGCCTGTGAACAATTGTTTCAATCCCGTAATATACCTGTTCAGGGTTTCCCAGCAACGGTTAAACCCAATGGGGATAGACTCAACAAAAGAATAATTTTTAGTAACCGTTCCAAATAATTCCGCTGGCTGCATGGCAAAAAAACCAATAGACCCTTTACTGTTTTCCAACACCCTTACTATAACCGTATCATTACCCCTTAGCACTGTAACATTCACGAGCGAATCGTTGTAGCCTTTTTTCAGTTTATCAAACTCATTGTAATAGTCAAAGGGTTTATCATTAATGGCGATCAGTCTATCCCCTTTTTGCAATCTCTCTTTTGAAAAAACGGCTGTTTTAGATACCGAATCTACAATAACCGGGAACCTTGGGTAGACAAGGCCGCTTAATTTTTTATTCTTGATGATCTTCTTAATAAAGCCATCTGGTATGTTCAGTTCCAAGGTTTGACTGTCGCGTAACACCTGTAACTTTTTGGCTTCTTTCAAAACGATTTCAGATTCTAAAGTGCCAAAATTTTCTATGGTCCTTCCATCTATCGCAACAATATTATCCCCATCACGGATACCAATGCTCTTGGCAAGTGAATCGGCATATACTCCGTATTTGAGGTTCTTAACCGGCAGGTTTTCTTCACCCCATACCCAGGTAATACCGATGAAGATAATAATGGCCAATACCACATTCACCACTACACCACCAATCATAATGATCAGTCTTTGCCAGGCGGGCTTGGCCCTGAATTCCCATGGCTGGGGCGGCAATTTCATTTGCTCCTTGTCCATGCTCTCATCAATCATGCCTGATATCTTTACAAAGCCGCCAAAAGGCACCCAGCCAATACCGTATTCCGTATCGCCTATTTTCTTTTTCCATAAACTGAACCATGGATTAAAGAACAAATAAAATTTCTCTACCCGGCATTTAAACCAACGCGCAGGTAAAAAATGGCCCAGTTCATGCAGGACCACCAATATGGAAAATGACAAAATAAATTGTCCTGCTTTTACACCTACACTTACCCAGTCAATTACTAATAAATTCATACTCATCTCACCCCGGAGGGATTTATTTAAATATTGTTGTTACGGTTATCATTGGATTACATGTGAATTAAGGAAGCCGCGAAGTTACGTGCCTCGCCATCGGTTTCAAAATACTCTTCCAGCGTGGGGGTTTCAATAAAGGGGATCTTGGTCATGGTTTGTTCTACTACTTCTGTCATATCCAGGAACCCGATCCTATTTTTTAAAAAGGCATAAACGGCTATTTCATTAGCAGCATTTAATATACACGGCATATTGCCACCCTGCCGCATTGCCTCCATGGCCAATGCCAGGTTGCGGAAAGTTTTGATATCCGGTTCTTCAAAACTGAGCGTATTGGGTTTCTTAAAGTCGTACCGTGGAAAATTATTCAGTATCCGTTGTGGAAATGCCATTGCATACTGAATAGGCAGTTTCATGTCGGGCAAGCCCATCTGCGCTTTGATACTTCCATCATCAAACTGCACCATACTGTGAATAATGCTTTGCGGGTGTACAACTACCTGTATCTGTTCGTGCGTAAGGTTAAACAACCATTTTGCCTCGATCATTTCTAAACCTTTGTTCATGAGTGTGGCAGAATCAATCGTAATCTTCGCACCCATGCTCCAGTTAGGGTGTTGCAAAGCATGGTCTTTTTTTACATTCACCAGAAAATTAGGTTTCTTACCCAGAAAAGGGCCTCCACTCGCGGTTAATATAATCCGTTCTATCTTATTTCTCCCCTCGCCCACCAGGCATTGAAATATTGCGGAATGTTCACTGTCAACAGGTATTACCGGTATGCGTTTTTCCATTGCTTTACGCATAATAATATCCCCGGCCACTACCAGGGTTTCTTTATTGGCCAGGGCGATGGGCTTGCCCAGTTCAATAGCACACAAGGTTGGTTTTAACCCTGCATAACCAACAATGGCAGCCAACATCATATCATAACAATCCAGGCAGGCTACTTCTTCTAAAGCCTTTTCGCCGGCAAACACTTTTGTTTGGGTATGCGACAAAGCCTCTTTAACAATAAGGTATTTTTTTTCATCCCCTATCACTACAGTGTTAGGATTAAACTGCAATGCCTGTTTAATCAATAATGCATCATTGGTCTGCGCAGTTAGCACTTCTGCTGTGAACATATCCGGGTTAGCCGCAATTACTTCCAGTGCCTGCGTTCCTATTGAACCTGTAGAACCAAATATAGCTATGCGTTTTTGACTCATTAATGATATTTAATACATTACAAATTACGGGAATACCGAAGAAGGATTTCCCAATTCCAAAATTTCGCAATCTATCCCACAAATTTTTCCAACCCTTCTGCCACCCCCCTGTCATTACTTAACCGCGGCACTTTATTCTGGCCGCCTAATTTCCCCACCGATTTCATATAATCAATGAACCCGTTCTTTCTTATTTTCCTTATCTGCAATGTTTGTAAAATATTACCCGCAATCAGGTCATCATAATACACATTCTTATGTCGTAAGTTACCTTCTATTTTTCCAATAAGCCCCTGCATATCGGCCGGGGCATTTTCAAATTCAATAAACCATTCATGGTAGCTCTTCCCTTTGCCTTGTTGTATCATAGGTGCCACGGTAAATTCGGTAATTTTTACCCTTTCTTCATCAGCGGCTTTCAGTAAAGCATATTCTACCTCTTCGCCTATCACATGCTCGCCAAAGGCTGAAATGAAATGTTTGATCCGGCCGCTAACGATAATCCGGTAAGGATCTGTACTTACAAATTTCACCGTATCTC
Source organism: Bacteroidota bacterium (assembly GCA_025356235.1). Taxonomy (GTDB): domain Bacteria; phylum Bacteroidota; class Bacteroidia; order Chitinophagales; family Chitinophagaceae; genus Sediminibacterium. Next base: position 16,384 of record JANXUL010000097.1, on the reverse strand, counting down.
CCAGGTTATAACCCCATAAACCGGCGTTACTATTAATGACCATGGCATAGTTCTCGCCTGTTTTCACATCCCTCAGCCCTAAACGCGTTGGGTTTTCTGAGAATATCTCTCCAGCGGGTATGAATTCGAAGTAAATGCCACTATTGGTGTTGAGCAAAAGGCCTTCTGCCTGCTGTGAATCCTGGAATGCGAAAAAACCCTCGCTGGCTGGAAACAATTCTATTGAATCTATTTTTTTACCGATACTTTCAAAAAGCCTGGCTTTATAAGGCTCAAAATTTACCCCACCCTGAACCATAAGGCTAAAATTTGGGAAGAGCTCCGATACCTTTTTACCGCTTTTTTCTATTAACCTGTCAAAATACATCTGCATCCACGGTGGTATGCCGCTGATCAGGGTCATATCCTTATTTATTGTCTCCGCTACTATTTTATCCAGTTTGGTTTCCCAATCTTCAATACAATTTGTTTCATAGCTGGGTAATTGGTTTGACCGGAGGTAACTGGGCACGTGATGGTTTACAATACCGCTTAATCTGCCCGTGGGGATATTACCTATCCTTTCCAGCTCTGGTGAGCCGCTTAAAAAAATCATTTTTCCACTTGCAAAAGTCGAATTACCAGTTTCTGCCATATAACAAAGCAGGGCATTTCGGGCCGTATTAATATGGTTTGGGATGGAATCTTTGGTGATGGGTATATATTTCACTCCACTGGTTGTACCGCTCGTTTTGGCAAAATAGATGGGCTGACCCTTCCAAAGCACATTTTGCCTGCCTTCTTTAATGTGATCTATATATGGTTTTAGCTGCTCATAATCACGGATTGGCACCGCATGGGTAAAAGAAACATGGTCGTTTACCCCTTCCAGCTTATGATCCTTGCCAAAAATCGTTGTTTTGCCGGTTTTAAGCAGTGCTTTTAGAATAGTGTCCTGGTCTTCCAGGGCTGTTTGCATTCCCTTTCGGGTCTTATTATATATGTAGTTGGCAAATGGACGGGCCAACAAGGATTTCAAATTCATGTTTCAGCTAATCGTTAGATAGCACCAAAAATAGACAGAAGTTTGTGGTTTGTGGGCCTAAGTCTGTTGTTTATATCACAAAAGTCTCCACAGGCCATGGCGGATGGGGCCTTAACTATGGGCAAATAATCCGTTTTCCACTTATGGGGACAGAATTATTTCAAAAATGTTTGCACATTTTAAGTGTGAAACCTTACCTTTGCCGTCCTAATTTTGGTAACTATGTTAGCAGTCGTAAAAATCGCAGGTCAGCAGTTTAAAGTACAGGAAGGTCAAAGCCTGTATGTGCCCCACCTGTCAGGTAAAACCGGAGACAAAGTTGAGTTCAGCGAAGTATTGTTGGTTGACAACAGCGGAGCTTTTTCTGTAGGCAGTGCTGTAAAAGCAATTGTGAAAGCAGAAATCATCAGCGACCTGGTACAAGGTGATAAAGTGATCGCCTTTAAGATGAAAAGAAGAAAGGGCTTTCGCAAGAAGCACGGTCACAGGACTCACTACACAAGAATTAAAATCGAAAGCATCGCTTAGATAGTACTAACGATTAAAAATATAAACGCAACCCGTTTATGTTTTTAGTTTTTAAAACAACAAATTATGGCACACAAAAAAGGTGAAGGTTCCGTAAAGAACGGCCGCGATTCACAAAGCAAACGTTTAGGTGTAAAAATATATGGTGGGCAGCCCGCCCTTGCAGGAAATATCATCGTTCGCCAGAGAGGTACCGTTTACCATCCCGGTAAGAATGTTGGTGTTGGATCTGACTTTACTTTGTTCGCTTTAACCGATGGTTTGGTTGAATATAAGAAAGGAAGAAACGACAGAAATACCATCTCAGTTAACCCGATTGAGGTAGTGGCTTAAAAAAAATTTTTTGTAGTTCCAAATAAGTTTTTACTTTTAGTGTATTAACTAACCATTAAATCTAAAAAAACATGGCAACTGCAAAGAAAGCCGCAAAGAAAGCCGCTCCTAAAAAAGCTGCAAAAAAAGCTGCTCCTAAAAAAGCTGCAAAGAAAGCTGCTCCTAAAAAAGCTGCAAAAAAAGCTGCTCCTAAAAAAGCCGCTAAGAAAGCTGCTCCTAAGAAAGCTGCAAAGAAGAAATAGTCTTCTTTATTTCTCAAGCAGAAATAGATTTAAGTCCCGGGAATTTCCCGGGACTTTTTTATTACATACCTTCAAGACCCAATACCAGCAACGATATGGACAATACTGCAATAGCCGAAAATTTTTCCTTGTTATCCAAACTAATGGACATACATGGCGACAATAGCTTTAAAGCAAAATCTTATTCATCGGCCGCATTCACCATTGATAAATTAACCATCCCACTGGCAGAATTACCGATTGATAAAATCTTTTCTATCAGGGGTATCGGGGATGCAATCGGTAAAAAAATTGTAGAGCAAATTGAGACCGGACAGCTCTCTGTTTTGCATGAATACCTCGAAAAAACACCTCCGGGCATTTTGGAGATGTTGGGCATAAAAGGGATCGGTCCGAAGAAAATTGCCACTATTTGGAAGGAATTGGAGATAGAATCTTTGGGAGAATTATTATATGCCTGCAATGAAAACCGGTTGACATTGTACAAAGGTTTCGGCGAAAAGTCGCAGCACAATATTAAAGAAGCCATCGAATTCTATTTAGGAACCTTAGGCAGTTATTTATACCAGCAAATGGAACCTTATGCCGATGCCCTGGATAATAAGTTAAAAGCAATTTTTCCGCAAGATCAGTTCATGCTTACGGGTGAATTCAGGCGACAAATGGAAATCATCAATACATTGGAATGGGTAACCACTTCCGCTGTTGATCAGCTAACCATTTTTTTTACAGCCAATGAATTTGACACTATATCCGTTGCAGATGGTTACGTTTCATTTAAAGGAAAGGAAAACATTACTCTTGGTTTTCATTGTACAACTGCCTCACATTTTTTCGGCCAGTTATTTAAAACAAGTTGCGGTGAAGATTTTTTAACTGCATGGAAAAGTGTTGCAGGATGGGATGCGGACAAAAATTATGCATCTGAAGAAGCGATTTTTACATCTGCCAATATCACCTCCATACCCGCTTTTCAAAGAGAAAGCGCCGCTATTATTGAATTAGCAAAAGCAGGTCCCTTACCTGAATTGATTCAGCCGGAAGACATTAAAGGCATCATCCACAGTCACAGCAACTGGAGCGACGGGGCCAATACCCTTGAGCAAATGGCTACGGCAGCTAAGGCAAAGGGGCTGGAATACCTGGTGATCAGCGATCATTCAAAATCTGCTTTCTATGCCAATGGCCTTAGTGAGGAGCGGATCAGGGCACAGCACCAGCAGGTTGATGAGCTGAATGCCAAGTTTGCACCTTTCAAAATATTTAAGAGCATTGAAAGTGACATACTGAATGATGGCAACCTTGATTACAGTAATGAGGTACTGGCAGGCTTTGACCTGGTAATTGCTTCTGTTCACTCAAATCTGAAGATGAACGAGGAAAAAGCCATGATGCGTTTGCTAAAAGCTATTGAAAACCCTTTTACCAGCATTTTGGGGCATATGACGGGCCGGTTACTCTTAAGCCGGAATGGATACCCCGTAAATCATGCCCTCATTATTGAAGCCTGTGTAGCTAACCAGGTAGTGATAGAATTGAATGCCCATCCAAGAAGATTGGATATTGACTGGCGGTGGATTAACGAAGCCCTTGAAAAAAAAGTATTGATCTCGATTGACCCCGATGCACACTCAATAGATGGGTATAATGATTGCCGTTATGGAATATTGGCCGCACAAAAAGCAGGATTAACCAAAGAGCAGAACCTGAGTAGTTTTTCGTTGGCTGCTTTTGAGGAGTTTGTCAGCATGCAAAAAGCAAAGCGGCCATAAAGAATATTGAATTTTGAGCAAGGAATTTTGAATGAGGAAGTATAACCTTCTATTTTACTTCAACATTCAAATTTCAATTTTCTTTTGCTCATCATTCCCTTTGCCCGCTATTGGCAATTGAATAAAGAATACCGTGCCCATCCCTTCCTCCGATTCAAACCAAATATGTCCATTGGCTTGCTCAACAATACCCTTGCAGATAGCCAATCCCAATCCGGTACCTGATGATTTGGTGGTAAAATTAGGTTTGAAAATATTTTCCTTACCGGTTTCCGGGATTCCGCCAGACTCGTCCCTTACTGAAATAATTACCTGGTTATTTTCATTTGCCTGGTTAATAATAATTTTTACGATAGCTTCTTTATCTTCTGAAGCTTCTATGGCATTTTGGAAAAGGTTGGTAAACAAACGGTTCATCTGCACCCGGTCGGAAAATATATCATACCTGCCCTCTTCCCTGTACCATTCAATATGAATCCTTGGGTTGGCACTGTACAAGCGGATCAATGAAGACAATACCTCGGTAATATCGAATATTTCCATCCTTGCATTACCAATATTAGCGAATTGAGAAAAATCGCCGGCGATCTTGGATAACTGGTCAATCTGTTCTATTAAGGTAACCGCCATATTCTCAGACAGCTCTTTTACATTGGGAGCCCCTTTCTGAATGGCTTTTTGTAAATATTGTATGCTCAGTTTCATGGGGGTAAGCGGATTTTTTATTTCATGCGCTACCTGCCGCGCCATTTCGCGCCAGGCACCTTCCCTTTCACTCTGGGCCAATGCCTGGGCACTTTGTTCCAGTTTCTTCACCATTTTATTATACTCGTCTACCAACATGCCAATTTCGTCGTTCCGGTTCCAAAGGATCTTTTCATTAATTTTTCCGAGATTCATTTCCTGCATCTTCTTGCCAATAAGGCTGAAAGAAGCGGTGATCCGGCTGGTAAGAAAGAAAGCTATCGCCCCTGCAATCAGAAAAATAAAAGCATTCAGGTTGATAAGGGTTGCTAAAAATCCAGATATCTCCTGGTTCAATTCATTTTGTGAATTGAGGTACGGTATATTTAGATACGCATAGTTATTACCATTATCGTCGGCCAATGGTACATAAATACTTAGGTATTCGAATGAGCCGATCTTCTCCGACTGCAGGTAGCGGATACTATGCCCTTTTTGCAATTGCAGGTAAGCTTCGGGCTCCATTTTAGTACTGAGGAGGTGTTTATTGTAAATATAGGGCTGGGTTGAAATAACGAGGTTGCCAGAGAGGTTGTAATAATTGATATCCACATTATGCAGGTCGGATATTTCGGCAATCGTTTTCTCCAATTCAGACCTTACACCGATATTATCAGGCACATCATCAAACGCCTGCAGCGAATTCATTTTAGTATTCACTTCATTGGCCATTACCTGTATGGATTTGGATAACCTTTCTTCATTATTACGGTGGAACCGCAGGATAAAGAAAGAAATCGTGGCAATGCCTATCACAATAAAAGAAAAAACACTCAGGAAAATAATGGTAGCCTGTATCTGTGAACGGATATTGAGCCGGAGCATTTTTTTGAGTACACTCCATTTAAACCTCGCTAACAACAGGTAACTACCCAGGTGGAACAACAAAATGATAAATAAGAATGAACAGAACAGGTAGGCAAACAAAGTAACCGATTCTATTAACCAGGTATTCCGTTTTACCACGAGAACCTGTTTGTTATTACCGCTGTTAAACCAAAGTTCATTATAGTCGCCTGCCTGCTTATAAGAAAATTCAAATTCAGGGATCTGATTTTTCTCTAATTGCGAGGGAAAACTGTACGTATTAAAATGGTTGATGAGCCTTCCACGACTGTACACTGCATAGGCATAATTGGTATTCAGGTCGGAAGCGATATCCTGCACCTGGTTAAACAGTTCTGGATATAGCGCTTCGCTTTTATACCGTTTCGATTTGATGATGACAAACAGGTAACCCAGCGGGTTTTCTTTTCCCTGTATCGTTTTTTGGTACACGTAACTAAATCCGTCTATTGAATTATCATAGCTATACAAATCAGGAATTACTGTGGGTTTAGCCTGGTTGAGTATGATGGTTTTAATGCTTGCGTAATTGGTGGAATCTTCATTAAACAGGGGGTGATATAAACTATCGAATGTATAAATGCGGGTATCATATTTATTCAGGTAGCCGGAGAAGTTCTGGTTAATCAGACTGTCTTTGATAAATTTATTGGCATATTCACTCTCAGACAGGCGGCGGAAATTTTGTGCCAGGAATTGATCATCAAAATTAGTGGCAGCTATATTCAACAGGTTCTCACCGGAAGGGTCTGTTTGCAATGCCAGTTTTTCCGCAATCCGTTTCCGTTGTTCAAATTCTACCATCCTGTTTTGATAGATAACAACCGAGGAAATAGACATAGCAAAGATCATCACCCAGAAAATAAAAAAACTGGATTTTAATAATGGCTTATTTATATCATTCTTCCGGATGTTCAATAAAAATACATACAACACCAGCCATAGCAATACAAGGAGATACATGCGGGTAGCGGCACCGGCTGTAAACAAAAGCAGGTACAGGAACCCAAACAAAACAATGCCAAGTACCTGCCTGTATGGGGATATCCTGTTCCTGATAGCAGGCATTAATAATATCTGTGAAAAATGAAAAAAGGAAAGCACCAGGAAACAGAGCAGTACAAAGCTGACAACACTGTAAACCGTTAGGCTGATGAGGTTGGTTACATCAAAAGATATTTTGGAATCCTGTACGAGGCTAACAATAACACCCACCAGCAAAAAACAGATTAAAGCAAGTACAAAAAGACTTATATAACTATATACATTAGCCGGCAATTTGTAAGTAACCCAGGGCCGATGGTCGTAATATGTTTTATAAAAACTTACCAGCCAAAATAATAAAACCGCATTAACAAACAAGTCGCCAAGAGAGGGATGCAGGAAATTTGAGGCATACACCGATGGGTCGAATAAAGGCAATTTACTAAAATCAAATGGAAATGAGAACCGGTAAGCAATTACGCGCAATATAATTATCGCCCCCAATAAGAACAGGTAGCCTTTATGGAAGTTACTTTCTATCACCAATTCCTGCGCCAGGGAATGAAAAAATACCAGCAGCAGTATGATGGCCAATACCCTTAATATAACGGTGATACTGTCATACGAAATGAAGGACTTGCCTTCTTTCAGTTTAATACTGTATAAGGGTTGGCCTGTTAGGTTAATAACCGGTAAAGCACCAGAATCTTTGCTGATCTCGTATTGCTTATTCAAACCGCTATACCCTGCAAAATCGGTATGCAGGTATTTGTTCTCAATAAAAAAAGACCATCGAATGGGCAACAGGGCAATCACGGCATATTCCTGTCCCCTGATCTTGATCATTTTTTTGATCATTTCAAATTCGCCATTCTGGTTATCTACAAAATAGCTACCCTCATTCCGCAGCAGGTCTTCGCTGTTTACATACATGCGGTTTGTATTCCAGTAGCGTAGAAAAGGAAATGTTTCATCCTTTTTTTGCTGGTATATGAATAACCCTATCTCCTCTTGTAAACTACCGGATATAGAAGGGGTTTGGTTGAGTAATCCTGCCAGCAATGAGGTATCGGTAAGAATAGTGGCAAATTGGTTCTCCTGTGCCTGTAATCTTTGTTCTAAATTGTTTTTAACTTTGTGGGGTGATGAGTGATAGTTCCAATAGTTGCTGAAAATAAATGAGATGGTGTACAGCCAGGCGGCCGTAATAATCAGGTATCCGTGTTTATAAGCTGCTTGTCGTAATGAATGGATCAAGTATTGGCAGTTTGCTTTTTCACTTCATCCCAGATGGCGTCCATTTCTGTGAGTGACATGTCTTCCAGTTTTTTACCCCGGGCCACAGCAATGGCTTCCATCTGTTGAAAGCGATAGATGAATTTTTTATTGGTCTTTTCCAAAACACCTTCCGCATCTACCTGCAAAAACCGTGCATAGTTTATCAGGCTAAATAAAACATCTCCAAATTCCTCCTCTATCTTTTCCTTTGAATCCAGTTGTATGGCTTGGTGCAGCTCTCCTATCTCCTCTTCCACTTTTTTCCATACATCTTCTTTATTATCCCATTCAAAGCCTACCTGCTTAGCTTTTTCCTGAATACGGGTAGCTTTTACCATGGCTGGCAATGATGGGGGAACACCGGCCAGAACCGAGGTCTTCCCTTCTTTCATCTTTAATTTTTCCCAGTTTCGTTTTACATCTTCTTCATCTACCACTTTTACATCTCCATAAATATGCGGGTGACGGAAAATAAGTTTTTCACAGATGCCGTCTATCACTTCTTTCAGTTCAAACTGCTTTTGCTCGGTCCCGATCTTTGTATAAAACAGGATATGTAACAACATATCGCCCAATTCTTCTTTAATCCCCTTCCAGTTCTCCTCTGTAACAGCATCGGCCAGTTCATAGGTTTCTTCCAGGGTAAGTGGGCGAAGTGTATGAATGGTTTGTTTCTTATCCCATGGACATTGCTCACGCAATTCATCCATGATCTTTACCAGTCTTAAAAAACTATCCGCAGTGTTTTGCATACTAACCTGTTAAATGGCCATAGCCGAAAAAATAAAGAATACGGTAAACAATAATATCATAATGATCAACGACAGGAACAATACCAGTAAATATTTTAATATGGTTTTTCCCCTTCGCTGTTCATAAAAGTTACGCATGGATTTGTACCAGTAAAAGAAACCCGCCAATTCAAATATCCCTGTTAGCCAACCGGGGTCAGCATTCCCCAACAGGTGCAGTAACCCGGTTAAAGCCATTCCCGCCAAGATAATTATGAATGTACCACAATACAGGTGAATGGCATATACCACATGGTTCACATAAAAGAAATTTTTCTTCCTTATATACAATAATTGCAGTAATAACGCAAACAGCGGTAAAGAAGTAAATAACATTTGCGGGAAAAGATGTTTGAATTTATCCAATATTGCATTCCAGATAGCTTTCCCATCGCCATGGTATTTTTCTTTCAGGTGAATTTTCTGCCGCGCAAACCTACGCTCCAGAAAATTATCTCGCCGGGAGGCCGGTAATGCCAGCTGCATCGAATCATACGCCTCTACCGTTTTATAAATGGTATCTTTTTTAGTTCCCCCCAGTATATTAAACGTGCTTGTATTAATCGTTTGTAGTTTATCCTTAGCAGTTGTATCGCGTTTTATCAGTGCGATATCACTGTCGGATGCTTCAATAGCCATTTTAATACTTTTTTTGGCAATAAGGGGCATAGAATCATTCAGGTTCCCGGCCAGATTAAGCCGCTTCTTTTCCAGTTTTTTTAGCAGGCTTGCAGCAGTCGGTTTTGCTTCATTTACCTTAATCCCTTCTTCTGACTGATAGAAACTGAAAAAAATAAGGAAAAATAAAGCCGACGTAAAAACATACATCCTGATCGGATGCAGGTAATCGGCGCGGCGGCCCCGCAAATATTCATGCGATAGAAATCCAGGTTTAAATAGAAGATATTTGAGTGTACTGAAAAACTTTCCGTCGAAATGGGTGATATCATACATAAAATGTGCAACCAGGTGCCAAAAGCTTTCTTTGGGTTCAATATTTTCCTGGCCGCATATATGGCAAAACCTCCCATATATGGCAGCTCCGCAGTTTAAACATGCTTTTTCCTTTCTTTCGGGTAAATGAGACACTTGTTAACGTTTGACTAAAAATACAGAACTAAACGATTGCGGCAAGAACATTGGATATGATGTTTTTGGATTGTTGAAAACTGTACCTGTACATTTGATTAAAAATAGGCCTTCCATGAGATCATTACTGACCGTAATCTCTTTTCTAGTGTTTTCCAGTAGTTACTGCCAGTATTATTTTAATGATATAGTTTCCACGCAGGTAAGTAATGAACAGTATAAATTACTCCGTACTCATAAGGTCAAAAAAATAAAAGCTACCAGCTTTGAAGCTGATAACAGCATTACCGATGGTTTTTTACTGGACGAAGAGATTAGTATGGATGGAAAACGTAGCACGTTAAATACTACCATAACTGGTGGTAAACAATCCGTTACTAACCGCACGTATGAGCAGAATAGATTAAAACGTACCCAAACCAACAGTAATAAGATTGATATCAGAACAGACTATACCTATACTGAAAAGGGGCAGTTGCAAAAAATATTGTTTACTACAACCGATACCGCTCAGAAAACCGTTTCAACCGAAGCACATGAATGGCAGTATGATGAAAAAGGGCAGCCGCAATCAATGCTCAGGATCAAAAATAAAATGGATACCACTTTTATTGAACTGATAAAAGATGAACAGGGACTGATAGTGGAAGAACATTGGAAAAAGAAAAACCGCATCCTGGAAACCTATTACTATTACTATGATGTCAAAAACCGTTTAACAGATATTGTACGCTTCAATAATCGGTTAAAAAAACTATTTCCCGATTACCTGTATGAATATGATGCCAATGGACGGGTTATCCAAATGACGCAGTTGTCTGTGAGCAGTTCCAGTTATATTGTTTGGAAATATACCTACAACGAAAAAGGTCTAAAACAAAGTGAAGCCGGTTTTGATAAACAAAAAAAGCTGGTGGGTAAAATACAATATCTGTATGAGAATTATTAGCCGCGCCTTTAATTACCAGGCGTTACTAATTTTTCGGTGCATGATTGGGAACTTTTAATGTAAACCGGGTACCTTTTCCAAAATCAGATTTTACGGTAATATCCCCACCAATACGGGTTAATGCTTCTTTTACAATATATAATCCAATGCCCAGGCCATTTCTGTAATCGGTACTGCGAAAGAATATCTGGAATATCTTATTCAGGTGATCATCAATAATGCCAACTCCGTTGTCTTCAATTAAAATGACCGCTTCTCTTTCTGATACGGCAACACTTATTTTTACTTTCGGGTTTTCCTCATCCTGGCGCTGGTATTTAACGGCATTGGAAATCAGGTTATTCAATATGAGTGACAGTCTGAAACCATCGGTCCTGAATTCAATCGCCTGGTTAACATGCACTTCAAAAACAATTTGCGGGTTTTGCATATTGCAGAGAAGGATGCTCTCATTCAGAACGCTGCTGAAATCAATCACTTCATTCACATTATCCACCCGGATGCCTTTATAATACTCAATGATCTTATGAATAAAAACATCCATTTTATTTACGCAGCTTTCGATCATCTCATAATAATTATGGGGGTCTTCGAGCGGCTGTTGCAGTTTGGCGAGGTTAAGTATTCCTAAAATATTGGCCAATGGTGCCCGCAAATCATGCGAGGTGCTGTAAACAAAACGGTTTAACTCATCATTGGCCCTTTCCAGTTCGTGTACTTTATTTTTTAGTTCCTGCCGGGTTGAATATACTTCGTATGCATTTTGGATGGCATTTTGTAATTCAAGGTCATCCCATGGTTTTTTTATGTAACGAAAGATTTCTCCTGTGTTAACGGCGTCAACAATCGCTTCAATGTCTGAATAGCCCGTCATTAAAATCCGCATGGGATTGGGATGTGCTTTTCTTACGATGCCAAAAAATTCTACTCCAGTGGTTTTCGGCATACGCTGGTCGGCAATAACTACCTGTATATCGTTATCATTTAATATACCTAACCCCTCAGCTACTGTAGTAGCCGTAAAAATTTCATAGTGCCGCCGAAAGCCCGCCTGAAAGGCCAGGAGGTTGTTGGTCTCATCATCTACATACAGCACTTTTATTTTCGAATCTGTTTTGGTATTCATGTGTATAGATTAGGCGATAGCTGTTTCTGGCAAAATATGATATAAAGTTATAATAAATTCTGAGCCATTTCCCTTTGACGATAATACGTCAATTTTCCCTTCATGCCGTTGAATTATTTTAAATACAATAGACAAACCAAGTCCTGTGCCTTCCCCTACATCTTTTGTAGTAAAAAAAGGGTCGAATATTTTTTGCCGTACTTCATCGCTCATCCCTACGCCGGTATCTTTGATGTGTATCTCAATCCGGTCCCCAATGTCTTTTGTACGTATGGTAATGAATTCCGATTCATTCTGATGTTCTTTTTCTTTGATAGCCTGTATACCGTTACTCAGAATATTCATAAAAACCTGGTTAAGCTTGCCAGGCAAGCACTCAATATTTCCGTTGGCCTGAAAGTCTTTTTCAATTTTTACATTATCCGGTAACATGTTCTTAAGCAAGATCAATGTAGAATCAATACCCTCATGGATATTCACCGTTTTAATCTCACTTTCATCCAGCCTGCTAAAATTGCGTAAACCTAAAACAATCTCGGCTGTGCGTTCTGCCCCGTCCTGTATGCCTTTCACTAGGCTATCAATTTCAGTTTTTACATAATCAATATCAATCTGTTTTTTCAGTTTTTCTATATTCATCAGTTTAGCCGGTATATCTGCATTGTCTGTCGTATGCAGTTTATCATACTCATCAATGATCTCTATCAGGTCATTAATATCCAGCTGCAGGGGCTTGATATTTGATTTTACAAAATTGATGGGGTTATTGATCTCATGTGCAATGCCCGCTGTTAACTGGCCAAGGGAAGCCATCTTTTCTGCTTCTACCAATTGTATCTGTGTATCTTTCAAATCCTGTAAAGCAGAACTTAAGTTGGTATTGGAAGATTGCAATTCTTCGGTCCGTTCGGTCACTTTCTTTTCCAGGGTTACATTCTGATCACGCACCAGTTGTAACACTTCGGCCTGTGATTTTTCTTTTTCCCGCCTGAGTAAATTTATTTTATCGGCCAATGCAATAGATAAGAGTATCCCTTCAATAGCCGATCCTACATATAAAATATAGGTAGTAAAATTATTATACGGAAGAACATTAAAGTTGCGTAAAACAAATATGATGATCCCGCCCAGAAAAGCTATCCAGGCAACAAAATAAAAATAGGCCGGTTTGTATTTTTTCTTAATGGCAATATAACCCGATGCACTAAGCAGGAACATGCCCCCAATTAAACTGATGCTGTTTAGAATAGTATAACTGATGCTGTTTACATTAAACAAAGTCAGTGCAATAGCACCTGCATAAAAAACGATTAACAGGAACAGCCAGAAATTAAGTTTGGGTGTATATAATTTTGTGTGAAGAAAAGAAATGGCAAAAGTAATGCCCCCGATACCTGCTAATGCGGAAGTTACGGGTAAAGCATAATCATTGATACGGGGATGGTTGGGCCAGAAATACTTAAACCCATAACCCGCCAATATAACCTGTGCAATACCCAGGAAAAAAAGATACATCACATAGATCAGGTAACTATTATCCCGCGTAGAAAAATATAGGAAAAGATTATATAGGAAGATGGCCAGCATGATACCCATATAAATGCCAATCACCATTTCCTGTAAGCTCAGGGAAGTGTTTAATGAATGTTCGTTTTCAATGAATAAAGGCAATAAAACCTGGTGTTTGCTATTGATCCTGATAAAGTAGGTACCCGAATCGCCTTTATTGAGGTGCAACTTGCATATATAAAAAGGACTTACCTGTTTGGTAGCATCAAATGCAACAGCATTACCTGATTGGTTTAGTAAATGCAGCTGCACACCCTCTTTCTTATAAAATGCCAGCTCAGATATATTGGCATACTGCAAATCAACAAACAGTGTTGAGTCATTCGTTTTATTGAGGATAGAAAATTTCACCCAAATAGTACCTGCTACAACCGGGAATACAGATATATCACTCTTCGATTGAACAAACCGTTCCGATCCGGCGATATTATCCGTTGTGTATTGGTGATTACTGTCAATTAAGATGAAGGTATTGGTCCCAACCGGTACAGGTTTCCCGGCTGTTTCAACCACCAGTTGCGCCTGTGCAAAAGAAAATAGCGGCACAAAAAAACACGCCAGCCACAATAACATACACAGTGGCCTGCTCATGGATATCCTATATTTATTTACTCGAGAAAAAAAAAGCATAGATAGGACGTAACTTTTACCAAATAAAGGGAATAATCCGCTTTGTATTTTCTTTATAATCCTGGTATTGTTTCCCAAAGTAAGAAGAAAGCATCTTTTCTTCAACTCCAATTCGCAAATAGTAAGCAATCGTCATGGAAATAATGGCTATTGCTGTTGCCCATAACGAATTCAGGAAAAGCGGGCATCCTACCAATGCCATAAAAGCCCCCAGATAACTCGGATGGCGAACCCAATGATAAGGACCCGACCGCACCAGTTGGTGATTACTGGTTAAAGTAACAGTTGCTGTAAAATGTTTGCCTAATGTTCGGATGGCCCATACACGTATGAATATGCCCGATATCAGCAGGCATGCACCGGTTATGGTTAAGATCGCAGAAGATTCAATGGCATTGTTCAGATAAGCCCATTCGGTAACAGATGCAACAACTGTTAACGAAGACATAATCAATATGATGAGAATGGAAGATTTATCGCTACCCTTATCCCTCCTGGTTTCTTCTGCACTAAAGGCGGGCTGACTTAGCCATAAACAGGCAGCTGCAATCGCTAATAAAATGGATTTATAATGAAAGATCAATTCAGGCCTTGCAGCAAGCGGTGCAAAATTTAGTAGCAGGATGGCTACGATGGTGAAAATGGTTTTATTCATTAGGGCGGGCTTCTTTTATCTTCAAAGGGATTTTAAATTCTGAACGATTAGTGCCCTTTACTTCAAGATCATAATGTACTTTAACGAAGATATCTTTAAAAGGAGATTTTTCCATAGAAGTAGATTGCAGGTTTTTTCGCAGCAATAACATCTTTTCCCTTTCCCGGGGATGTGCATGTGTTAAGGTATCTGCATCAGACAAAAAAACGGCGGTAGCCAACAGGTCTATTTTGGGATAATAAAAAGTGCCGTCATTACCCACTGTTTTTAAAATGCTGCTCCCTATCCATTGATTAAACTTCACCGTTGCGGGTGAACAAAGTGAGAACATGGTACTAAGTCCAATCTGTTCAGCAATAACCACCGCTGCAATGGAAGGAAAAAGGCTGCCGATACCCAGGCCGGCCACTTCTTTGGAGTTCCATAGCCCGCATAACTCACCGGTACCATATTGTGCACAGTCTGCAACGATATCGTAAATCTTATCATCCATAAAACCCGTTGCATCTTCAATAGGAAGTTTGGTAATACCATTGGCCGCATGAACACGTGCGCCCCCATATAATTTCTGGCCATCCAGCGATTCTACCACAATTACAAATACCGCCGGATTATTGGCCCATTCATTATTAGAAGACGTAACTTTTATAATTCCATGGTGTTCTAAAACATGCCTGTGGCCATCAATAAATTTTTGGCAGGTTTCAGGATTATCAGTTGCCCTGAAAGCCCGGATACGGATTTCAGTATGCAACGCTACATCTTCATACATCAGCTGATGGGGTGTTTGGCATTAACAAAATAACAAAACTATACGCGCTTTTATGATAATATTGTATAGAATCTGTGTTTTTGCCTAATTTTAAGATATCTAATAGTCTATAATCCTTACCTAAGAAACTATGGAAGAGAAAAATATCAATGTTTTGTACATTGATGATGAGCCTAACAACATCACTTCCTTTAGGGCTGCATTCAGAAGAGTGTTCACCATATTTACGGCTGAATCGGCCGAAGAAGGCAGGGCGATTCTTGAGAAAGAAAAAATAGATGTTATACTCAGCGACCAGCGGATGCCTAAAATGACCGGTATTGAATTCTTTCAATCCATTTTAGAAACACATCCTGACCCCATACGGATATTGATTACCGGCTATACAGATATTAATGCCGTGATCGATGCAATTAATGTAGGACAGGTGTACAAATACCTATCCAAACCATGGAATGAATCGGATGTAAAAAACGGTATCGAAAAAGCGTTTGAGGTAATTGAATTGAGGCGAAAAAACAAAGAACTCACAGAAAAATTGATTGAGTTAAATGAAAAGCTGGAGTTTTTAGCGAGACAGAACCTGTTATCCTGATACTTTTAAGAAAGTTTACCTGTAAATCTTACATGCTGTAAAATAACAAAACCCTTGCAGATGCAAGGGTTTTGTATGTGTGCCCCAGGCGGGACTACTTTTTAACATATCCGCCTTTATCGGCTTTTATGGGCATTTATTCATAATATATTGATATAGTGATAATTATATATTATTTACGGCAAAACTGATTTTGGTAGATAAAATATATCCGTCCCCTGTACCGTCCCCCAATAGGTTCAACTCCCCTATATTTGATGAAATTTTTATATGCCTAACGTCACATTTGTACTCAAAGAACCCAATCTCACAGAACCGTCTTTGATCTATCTAATATTCAGGTATGAGAATACTCGATTGAAACATTCCACGGGCATTAAAATACATCCTGACTTCTGGAATCCGAAAGATCAGAAAGCCCGGGATACCCGAAAATTTCCTCACAGTAGCGAAATCA
>JANXUL010000076.1 GCA_025356235.1 Bacteroidota bacterium | reverse complement strand
TTTGCAGAAGCATATTCCCCCATTCTGCAAATTGGTTCGGCAGCGTCGAACCAATTAAAATCCAGTGGATTGGCAGGTGCTTTGGCAATTAGTTCGACACTGTCGAACCAAATAGGAACCGAGCAGTTTACAGAAGCATTTTATGGGGTTAGTTTCTCCCATCACTTTACCATTATAACCAAAACCAAAGATTGGAATGAGCGTCTATTTTATTTGCAAAGTGCGGCTTCTAATTATTGGTCGTTATCAGTATTAGAACATCATATTACATCTGATTATTATAAACATGCAGGCAAGTTGCCTAATAATTTCACTAAAACATTGTCAGAAGATTTAAAGCCATCTGCCTTACAGGTATTCCGGGATGAATATCTTTTTGATTTTGTAACGATGGATGTGAGTGAAGATGAACGGGTATTTGAAGGGCAGATAGTATCTAATATAAAAAATACTATAATGGTATTGGGAAAGGGGTTTGCTTTTATGGGTAACCAGTACCGGCTTGAAGTTGACGAGCAGGAATTTTTCATAGACTTACTTTTTTATAACAGGCATTTACGATGTCTTGTAGCCTTTGAATTGAAAAGTGGAAAATTTAAACCGGAATATGCTGGTCAACTCAATTTTTACCTGAACGTTTTAGATCACCGGGTAAAATTGCCCAATGAAAATCCGAGCATCGGCATAATTCTTTGTAAGGAAAAAAGCAATACTGTTGTTGAATTTGCTTTTAAGAATGTTGATAAAGGAATGGGTGCGGCAACATACCGAACAACAAAGCAAATGCCGAAAGAAATGAAAGGGATTTTGCCTGATGAAGGAGACTTGGCGCAGTTGTTATAACTACTGTTCTAAATCCAGCATAAATCCCTGATTGGAAGAACCACCATTTTTGTACCCCTGATACCATTTACGCTTGCTCCCCTAATAAAATATTTCTGTTTGGTCTTTGGAAAATTAATTCAAATATCTGATATTCAATACTTTAGGGTGATCAATTTGTTCTGGCGATGGGGATCATTGAAAAATGGGTATGATAGGTCAAATCGCACTGGGGAAAGGGGATCAATAAGTCCGGTTTTTCCAATCCGTTTATATTAAATGTCTGAAAAATAGTACTATTAAAATAGAAGAAAGTAGAAGTAGGCAAAGGGTAGTATAACATAGATTTGTATTACACTTTTTGAAATTAACTCTATAGCATATTTTTTAAATTGTCAATTTAAAAAATATAAATTGACAGGGTTTTATCTAATGATAATTGCAGATCATTTGAATTTATTTTACTATCAGAAAAATGGATGCTATTTAAATTGAATCGAAGAAACCAAACTATTCTCACAGTAGATGCAAAAGACACTGGAAAAGTTAAATGAAAAAATCATACACTATTGTAATTCTAGGTCGAACAAACTCGTATTTTATTTCAGTGGAGGTTTAAAAATATAATTTTCGAATGAAAAATTGGAAACAAAGTCAATTATCCATTCAATGCATGGGCCTTGCTAATAATAATGCATTTGAAAAAGTAGTGATTGCCAGATATCGAACTTGTTATATAACTTTTTTTCTCTTGGTTATTCAAGTTCTTCATTCAGCTACTGCATTACCTCAGAAAAAAAACGAAAATTTATCGAATATTATTTTACAAAATGAGGTTGTTCATTTTGAGTTTGAACCGGAACATGGCGGGCTTGCGAGTATGGTTGATCTTAAAAGTGGTATCAACCATATTCAGCAGGTTAATGGGGCGCATTCAATGTGGAGTCTAACCTTCTCGCATGGTCTTGAACAGAGGACTCTTTCAAATCTGCAAGTCACCTGCTCCCATTCACAAATCGAAAAGCTTACTGACGGGAATCTAAGAGCGACTTTTGAATGGAATAATCTTGAGTGGGATCTTGAAAAACTAGATATAAACAATACTAAAAATATCAAAAGAGATTTTGCACTAGGGACTCTTTCAGTTAAAGTAACCGTAGACTTACCTCATAATAATGGAATTGCTTCATGGAGAATTTGGGTCGAAAACAATTCGGATATGTGGGGTCTTTGGGATGTTGATTTCCCAAAAGTTAATGGTTTTCTGACTTCAGGGAAGTATGATATTGCTAGGCCGGCAAGGCCTGGACTTTTGCTTAAGGCATGCACAGATACTATTACAGGTGTTTATAGAGGTAATGATTTGCCGATGCAGTTTCTATGTGCTATGAAGGAAGGCAGTGCAGTATATATGGCTGCTCATGATCCCCAATCCTGGAACAAGACTTTTACTCTTGAGCCTGGCGGTAAATTCTTTATAAAAACATTTGCAGAAAATATGGGGGTTCATGGGAGTGACTATAAAGCCCCTTTCCCTGTAATGTTGGGGGTATACCAAGGAAGCTGGATGGAAGGGTGTAAAATTTACCGCAAATTTGCAGTCACTTCCCCATGGCTTTCCGAGGGTAAACTTTCACAACGTAGCAGTGTGCCTCAGCCATTAAAAGATATTGGATTATGGATAGAAGC
>JANXUL010000281.1 GCA_025356235.1 Bacteroidota bacterium | reverse complement strand
CGATTTTATTGCCTTCCGCGCAGCAATTGCCTTACTCAAAGAAAGGAATATGGACGGCCTGCTGAAAGAGGCACATGAAAAAATAATAGAACTACAACGAACCAACCAGTTGCATACAGAAAATGTGGTAAGACAGATATATAAACCCTTTACCACCCAGGAAATCTCCGATAAGATTGCACAACTGATTACGCCTGCCGGGGTGGAAGTTCCGGTACAGGTAATCTATCAAACGATCGAAGATTTACATGATAGTTGCCCCACCAACACGGGCGACTGGTACTTTACCGGTAATTATCCAACACCAGGTGGTAACAAAGTGGTGAATAAAGCATTTTTGAATTATATGGAAGGGAAGAATGTGAGGGGGTATTAACCCCCGGCCCTCTGAAGGGTTATACTCTGTAGCATACGGCATTAATATTCATTCCGGCCCCAACTGAAGCAAACATGACTATATCACCTGCTTCCATTTCATGTGCATCTAATAATTTATGTTTTACCAGGTCGTATAAAGTAGGTATGGTAGCCACAGAGCTGTTACCCAATTTATGGATGCTCATGGGCATAATATGCGAGGGCACTTCTTTCAACCCATATAAACGGTATAATGCTTTTACAAAGCCCTCATCCATTTTTTCATTGGCCTGGTGCAGAAAAAATTTTTTTACTTCGGTAACATGGATGCCGCATTTGTCCAGGCAGGCTTTCATAGCAAGGGGTACGTTTTTGATGGCGTATTCATAAACCTTGCGCCCCTTCATTTTCATATACCGTACATCAGGATCGGAGCCGGGTAAATTAGATTTTGCAAAATGCAGGTAAAACGCTTCCTCTACACAATGGCTTTGAACCCTGGTGGCGAGTATGCCCGTTGGTGCATCGGAGGGTATGGCTTCCAGCACAGTGGCGCCAGCACCATCGCTGAAAATCATGCTGTCGCGGTCATAAATATCAATTACACGGCTTAATGTTTCGGCGCCGATGACAAGGCATTTTTTGGCAATGCCAGCTTTGATATATGCATCAGCCTGGATAATTCCCTGTATCCAGCCCGGGCAGCCAAATAAAATATCATATGCTACACAATCCGGATTGCGGATGCCGAGGGCATGTTTTATCCTTGATGCCAGTGCAGGCAACACATCTGTTTGAATGGTGTTTTTTAAAATATTACCGAAATTATGCGCCACTATTATCTGGTCCAGTGTTTCAGGATCCATTTTGGCATCTTCAATAGCGAGCCTAGCGGCAATGGTGGCCATATCAGAAGTGGTCATATCAGAAGCGGCATAACGCCTTTCCTCAATACCGGTGATATCTCTGAATTTTTCTATTATCTCATTGGGCGGTGCTACTATACGTTCATTGTCTTCACTATAAAATTCCTGCAGTGCAAACTCCCTGTTGGTTTTAATATGTGGGGGGATGTAACTTCCCGTACCGGTAATAACCGTTCTGATTTGTGGCATGAGCAATTAGGTTAGATCTTTTATCAACCACACATGGTGTGATTGTCAAATTTAATAATTATTCACGCAGAAAGCGGGCATATGCAGATAAATAGCCAATAAAAAACGACCAGTTGTTAGTTACTGGTCGCGTACAATCATATTGAAATCCGTGTAATCAGAGATACTTGTCCCCTTTATTGCGTTTCACTTCAGCCACATATTCTTTAATAAATTGTTCTTTTTCTTTTTTACAGATCAGCAATACATCATGGGTATCAACCACAATAAAATCATCCATGCCCTGCAATACCACCAGTTTTTCATTGGGGGCCGATACCATACATTTTGTTGCATCAATCACAATCACATTTTCACCCGCAACGGCATTACCCAGGTAATCTTTTTCTAAATTATCATATGCACTGTTCCAGGTACCAAGGTCGCTCCAACCAAAAGAGGAAGGGATCACATACACATTATCGGCTTTTTCCATAATAGCAAAATCAATGGAAACATTGGTGCATAATGGATAAATCCGGCTGAGGGCTTCTTTTTCATTGGCAGTGTTAAAGGAGTCTTTCTCCCCATCGAAAAGATCAAACATTTCGGGCTGGTATATTTCAAAAGCTTTTACCAATGTCTTTACGTGCCATACAAAAATACCCGCGTTCCATAAAAAATCGCCACTGGCCAAAAAGGTTTTTGCCAGGTCGAGGTTGGGTTTTTCTGTAAAAGTTTTTACCTGGTAAATGCCATCAGCAACAGCCATTGGCTCATGTTGAATATAACCATACCCGGTATTTGGGTGTGTGGGCTTAATGCCTAATGTAACCAACGCTTTAATATGTGCCACAAAATCCAATGCCTGCAATGTGATCTTCCTGAAATTTTCATTATCCATGATCATATGGTCGCTGGGTGCAACTATCAGGGAAGCTTCGGGGTCTTTTTGCAGGAGTTTGAAAGAAATGTAAGCTACACAAGGGGCCGTATTTTTCCGGCTGGGTTCAGCCAGAATGTTATCGTAAGCCAATTCGGGCAATTGCTCTTTTACAATATGGGCGTATTCTTCTGTGGTAACAACAAATATATTTTCAACTGGAATAAAGGCGGCATAACGCTCATAGGTCCAGCGGATGAGTGATTTACCCGTGTTCAATATATCGAGAAACTGTTTGGGATAAGCTGCACGGCTACTTGGCCAGAAACGGCTTCCAATACCACCAGCCATTATAGCTACATAGTGATGCTTATTCATTAGGGTTGCAAGGTTTTTTAATTAGCGATGCAATATTACAGGCTTATTCAACGTATCCGGTAATATATTGCTATGAAATAGTTACATGATTCCCTCTTTTACAAGGTCGTGGATATGTAAAATGCCAAGGTACATACCGTTTTCTTCCACAATTAACTGGCTGATATCATTATTTCTTAATACATCCAATGCTTCTACTGCCAATAAAGAAGGCTGTATGGTTTTCGGGTTAGGCGATAAAATATCTTTTGCCGTTATAGATTGGATAGTATCACTTTTTTCCAGCATCCTTCTCAGGTCGCCATCGGTTATAATGCCGGTTACTTTACCGTTCAGATCTATCACTGCTGTTACACCCAATCTTTTTTCTGTGATCTCTACAATCACTTCCTTTAAACTGGCCGTTGGCAGTACTTTGGGGCTTTCGTTGGCAATATACAGGTCGGCCACACGCAGGTATAAACGTTTGCCCAGGTTGCCACCCGGATGGAATTTGGCAAAATCCTGGCCACTGAAACCATTTAACTGCATCAGGCAAACAGCCAGTACATCACCCATTACCATTTGCGCGGTAGTGCTGCTGGTGGGGGCAAGGTTATTAGGACAGGCTTCTTTGCTAACGGTGGTGTTTAAAATAATATCTCCCGAACCTGCCAGAAAACTTTCCATATTGCCCACCATGCCGATCAGGGTATTGCCGAAATTCTTTATCAACGGAACCAATACTTTTATCTCGGGGCTTTCACCGCTTTTACTGATGATCATTACTACATCCTCTTTCTGTACCATACCCAGATCGCCATGGATGGCATCTGCCGCATGCATAAACAGCGAGGGCGTACCGGTAGAATTTAAGGTGGATACAATCTTCTGGGCCACGATGGCACTTTTGCCTATACCACTTACCACCAGCCGTCCTTTTGACTGGTGAATGGCTTCCACGGCTTTTTCAAAAGCGGCGTCGATAAATGCAGCCAGGCCTGCAATAGATTGCGCTTCTAATTGTATTGTATGTAAGGCGGTTTGTTGAATAGATGAACTCATGCCGTGCAAAGGTAAAGTTTAGCAGCAAAGTGAAGGTATTGCGGCGATACTTCATTAACTTCGTTATCCTTTTTACGGGCGTTCTGCCAAACTGAAGGGAGTCTTAACTGAATATTACCGCCATATCCGGGCCTCTTTAACCAAGCCGTTAAAATTTTAAGCGAATATTTCAGCTAAAAGAACTAAATTATCTATTTGAAAAGTGCCATCCCGTGAAACGGGACGGGAAGAAAATGATTTTGATACATGGCAACAGTTATTAAGAAAAAAACCGCTAAATCCGCCCCTCCGGTTACCAAAACCGGAGCTAAGACCGTTACAGCGGCTAAAAAAGGGTCCGCAAACCATTCCTACGATATTCACGCTGCATTAGAACAATATTTTGGGTTCAGGGATTTTAAGGGTACCCAGGAAGAATCTATCAACAGCCTATTAAATGGCCGTGACACGTTTGTGATCATGCCAACCGGTGGGGGTAAAAGCCTTTGTTACCAGTTACCTGCGATGATTATGCCGGGTTGTGCCATTATCGTTTCGCCCCTTATCGCTTTGATGAAAAACCAGGTTGACCTCGTTAGGGGATACAGCGAGAAAGATGATGTGGCTCACTTTCTAAACTCTTCCCTGAACAAGGGTCAGATAAAATTAGTGAAGGATGACCTGACTACCGGCAAAACCAAATTGCTGTATGTGGCGCCTGAAACATTGACCAAGGAAGAAAACCTGGAATATTTCGCCGACTTGCCCATTTCATTCTTTGCAGTGGATGAGGCGCATTGTATTTCGGAATGGGGACATGATTTCCGCCCGGAATACCGACGCTTGCGTGAGATGATGGATATTATCAATCCGGATATTCCAGTGGTGGCTTTAACCGCAACAGCTACGCCCAAAGTAAAGAGTGATATTGTAAAAAACCTCGGGTTGCGCAACCCCAATATTTTTCTGTCTTCTTTTAACCGCGCCAATCTCTATTATGAGATCCAGCCTAAGATTGATAAAGACCAAACGATCAAAAGCATTGTAAAATTCATTACAGGCCACAAAGGTAAAAGCGGAATCATTTATACCCTTAATCGGAAAACAACCGAGGAGCTGGCAGAAATATTGGTGGCCAATCAAATTAAAGCAGTTGCCTATCATGCAGGTCTCGACCAAAAATTGAGGGCCAGGCGGCAGGACCAGTTTTTGAATGAAGAAGTACAGGTAATTGTTGCCACCATTGCTTTTGGGATGGGAATTGACAAGCCGGATATCCGTTATGTGATCCATTTTAATATCCCAAAATCGATCGAAAACTATTACCAGGAAACCGGTCGCGCAGGGCGTGATGGTATGGAAGGATTGTGTGTATTATATTATTCGCATAAAGATGTTTCGAAGCTGGAACATTTGATGCGCGATAAACCTTTGAGCGAAAGAGAAGTAGGCGCACAATTGATAGATGAAACCGTGGCCTATGCAGAAAGTTCTGTTTGCCGCCGTAAAATTTTAC
>JANXUL010000209.1 GCA_025356235.1 Bacteroidota bacterium | reverse complement strand
CTGAATTACTCCATAAGAACAAGACAAAATAATATGCACTTACGATCAATATATATCACTGGATTGTGCACGTTATTTCTTATAATGTCGTGTAGTATCCAGAAACATTTACCTCCGGGTACCCAGTTATATAAGGGGGCTACGTATACGGTTGTAAAAGAGAAAGATAATAAAACATCAGTCCGTTCAATCGGTAAACAACTGAAAAGTATTTCAGTCCCCGCAGCTAACAAAACAATACTGGGGTTCCCTTATCGTGTTTGGTTCTGGTACTTGGTAGGGGAACCTGAAAGAACAACAGGTTTTCGATATTGGCTTCGCTATAGGATAGGGCAGGAGCCGGTACTAAGCACCGCTGTTAATGTAATGGCCAATGCTGCAAATCTGCAAAATTACCTCGAAAACAAAGGATATTTCACATCAAAAGTTTCCGGTGACACTGTTGTAAAGGGGTATAAAGTAACTGCCCGATATAAAGTGGGGCTCGGTATGCCGTATCATATAAATACATCGGCGTGGCTGATTGACAGTGCTTCTGAGATTGGTAAAGCCATTAATGAAATCCCATTAAAGGAAACCTATATTAAAAAAGGTGCGCAGTTCGATCTTGACAACCTCAAAGCGGAAAGAACAAGGGTGGATCTTGCCTTGAAAACAAAAGGCTATTACTATTTCAGTCCGGAATATATTAAAGCATGGGTTGACAGTTCCAATAGGGATAATACGGTTAATGTATTTTTTAAATTGAAACCCGAGATTCCTGTTGCTGCTGTAATACCTCAGAAAATTAGCCGAATTACTTTATTCCCTAATTATACATTAGTATCGCCTCCGCCGGATACATCCAAAACAGGAATGGAATTAATAGATAGTGTTTATATCAGGGACACTGTCAAACAAATTAATTCAGCAACTTTACTGCGTTCTGTCACTTACAGGCCGGGCAGCCTTTATAACATCAGAACACAGAACCGAACCCTTAACAGGTTTATCAATACAGGTGTGTTCAAATTTGTAAAAAACCGGTACCAGGTAAATGGCGACACACTGTTACCAAGGTTATTGGATGTATATTATTACCTTACCCCATTGCCAAGAAAAACAATACAGGCCGAGGTGGGCACTTTTACTAAAACAAATTCATTTACCGGGGCGCAAACTAATTTTACCTGGCGTAACCGGAATGCATTTAAAGGAGCCGAACAGTTGGTGGTGAAAGCCTATGGGGCTTTTGAAACATCCACTGCTGATTCGCTAAAGAAGAATAATAATTTTAGGGTAGGCGGCGAAATATCATTATTGTTTCCAAGGTTTATTACTCCCTTTACCATAAAAGAAAACCATTCTTTTCCGCCAAAGACACGTTTTCTATTTGGATATGAGTGGTTGCGCAGGCAGGCTTTATACACTAAGAACCTGTTTAAGTTTCAATACGATTTTACATGGAAGCAAACCGCAAACAATGAACATACTTTAGCGCCTCTCAGTATTTCATATAATACCACCAGTGCATTCAGCCCCGAATACCTTATACAGGTGAACCAGATACCTGCTTTAACCATCAGTAACCTTCCCGAACTCATAGCCGGATCATTTTATAATTTCACCTATCATACTACCAATAATGCAAAGGCAAAAGAGATTATTTATTTTAACGGGAATGTAGATGCAGCGGGTAATATTACCGGGCTGATTAATAAAACAACCGCTTCCTATTCCAGTAAACTTGCGGGAGCGTATTATGCCCAATATGTAAAACTGGAAGCTGATTTCAGGTATAGCCGTAAGCTTGATGATGATGTGTATTGGGCTAACCGCGTTATTATTGGAGCGGGAATGCCTTATGCTAATTCATTATTTCTACCTTTTTCCAGGCAATTTATTATTGGCGGAGCCAGTAGCCTTAGGGGTTTTCAGGTGAGGCAGCTTGGTCCGGGAAGGGTGAAAGCATCCGCTATACAACAATTATATTATCCACAGGTAGGTGGCGATTATAAATTGGAATTAAACACGGAATTGCGTTTCCCACTGATGGCCAGGTTAAAAGGAGCTGCTTTTATAGACGCAGGCAATGTGTGGACGAAAGATGCTTTCCTGTATGGAAAGGATGCACAGCTGACAGGGAAGTTTCTGAGCGACCTGGCCTTAGATGCCGGTATAGGTGCAAGAATCGATATTACTTTCTTACTGATAAGATTTGACCTGGCAGTTCCATTAAGGGTGCCATATATGGAGCGGGGCAAAGAATGGATCATTAAAGACCTCCATCCATTCAGTAATATCATTTATAATATTGCCATAGGATATCCTTTCTAAAAGATAAATATTTTGATAATAAAAATGTATAAGGAATACGGATTAATTAACTCAAACAGATTATAAGTTGATCTGATCAATTGATCTTATAAACCAATCCGGGCATTACAGTACCAAAAGCATAGTTAAGATTAAATGTAAGCGTGTTCTGTTTCTTTTTTACTTCTGCATTTCTTATTTTGGCATATCTGTGATAGTTATTCACTACCTGTTGGCCGGTTAAGAATCCCAATGCTGCACCAGCTAAAATATCAGTAGCCCAGTGCTTGTTTTCTGTGATCCTGCTCAATCCTATTAAAGTGGCTACACTATAACTGATGATTGGGATAAGCGGGTTGTTTCTATATTCCATGGCAAAAACCGTAGCGGCAGCGAAAGCTACCGTGGTATGACCGGAGGGGAAAGAACTATTAATTTTATTGCCTGCTGCATCGGTTCCTTTATAAAAAGGCCCGCGAAACCGTGGCTCGGGCCCTGCGGCATTAGGATCATAATAATAAGGCCGCTGTCTTCCAGACAAAAATTTTACTACACTTTCAACAGCCCCTCCCGTTAAATAAGCCTGGGTAGCCAATAGCGTGGTTGTTTTCAGTTTCTGATCTTTGAATATGAAGCCATAACTGCCTAACGCAACCAGGGTATATATTTCGTAGGTTCCACCAAAACGGGTAACATAGTCACTAACATCTCTTATACCTTTATTATTATTTCTCAAATCGAGTGCATTCCGCTGTATGGGTTTATCTGCAAAGGATAAAGCTACTTCTGCTGCAGCAAATTTGGCAAGGTTGCCCCAATCACGTTTTTTTAAGTGAAACGGTGCGGTGAATGCCTGTTTCATATCGCTACCCAGCAAAACAAAATAATCACCAAACTTGATCACTGTGTTTTCATTAAAAGCAGAAGGATCAGTGTTATTAATCTGCTTGGTGCCGGTACTGTCATTTTTTTTATGCAGACTATCTAGTTTAGTAATCAATGTATCCGGCTTTTGTGCAAAGCCACTGAGCGTAATACAAACGAAAAATAAGCTTGTAAGTATACGTTTTGATAAATTTCCTTTTTTAAACATTGTACAGGATTAACTAATGATATAAATAATGATAGTAAAAAAAATTATGCCAATACGCTATTATATTTTCAAATAGAAAAGCTCGATTTCTTTGGTTTTACCTTTTAATTCAATCATTCCAAGGCTCTCTACCTGAAAATCCTCAAATGAACTCTGGTCGGTAAAATCTTTTGAAACAATGAATTTTTTGTTCAGCTCACTACAGGCACTCCTAATGCGGGCAGTAGTATTCATGGTATCGCCACTCATGGCAATATCTTTTTTTATCACACCGATTTCACCTACGGTTACTTCACCAATATGTATCCCTGCCCTGAATTCAGGGACAATGCCATAATCCTTTTTAAAATTGATACTGTTCTTCTGGATATTTCTTCGTGCGTGTATCAATGACTGGAGGCACTTAACGGTATTCTCTTTGCTGTATAACCACGATACCACCACTTCATCTCCTACATATTGATAAATTCTTCCATCATTCTCAATTAAGGCATTGGATACCTGATAAATAAATTCGCGGATAAATTTAAAATTCTGAAAATGCCCTAGTTTTTGAGCTATCGGGGTAGAGTCATTCAGGTCAATAAACATGACAATCCTGTTTTCGTTTTTTGGATTCACATATTTTCCCAGCAGGATATCCATAAAAACACCAGGTGAATATTTTTCATTGATCTCAATGATCAACTGGGTAACCACGATCAGTACCAGCCAATATAATATTTTTTGAATAAGCAGATTAATATGTGTAAGGTCATTAAAAAGATTGTGGAAAGAATTCTTTAGCGGGCTTGTTGTTTGCAGGGAACTGATGCCGTATAATAATGCATTCATGAGAAATGCGGCTACCACCAGCAATGAGCTTTTCAAGAGTAATGCCAGCCATAATAAGTAGTTTCTAAACAATTGCTTAAATATGAAAACAAGCAGGTACCCCATAACCAAACTCATTAAAAATACAATTGATTCCCTCAGCAATAATGAGCTAACCAGGTTATTCATGGGATGGTTATTCGAAAGCAATACCACAATTAAATCAGTAGCCGTCCAGAATACAGCAACGTATAGTACTAATTTATAACGGTATTTTTTAAGTTCGCTTAATTTTGAAAACATATTATTACACGTATTGTGCTTTTTTTTGTAAGTACTGATAAATAGATTGCTGTGCATTAACACTGTTCTCTGTTTCATTGCCTGCTGTCTGCATTTCGCCACTTCCCAGTATTTCACGGGTTTTAGCGGTATCATGCCACTGAAAATTAAAATAATCCATCAACTCCTTTTTGCAGTAGTTGCTTGTAATGGGCACACATACTTCTATGCGGTGATGGATATTCCTGTTCATCCAGTCTGCTGATCCCATTATCACTTCGGCATCATGATCTGTACCGAAGATAAAAAAACGGGTATGTTCCAGATAACGGTCTACCAAGCGTTTTACCGTAATATTTGTGCTTATACCTTTTATGCCGGGTACCAGGCAGCAAATACTTCTTACGATTAACTGAATGGTAACGCCTGCCTCACTGGCTTTGTATAAAAGTTCTATTAGGTGCGCTTCTTCCAGGTTGTTTATTTTAATCCGGATCAATGCCTTCTGGCCGGATTTTGCTTTTTGTATCTCATTTTCAATCAGCTTTTCAAATTGTGCCAGCATATTGAACTGGGAAATCAATAATTTGTCAAAAACAGGTTTAGGCCTAAACCCAAGTGTATTATTTTTTTGTAATAGTTTGAATAACTGTAATAATTCTTTAATAATGGAGGGGTCTGTGGTCATCAGAACATGGTCTGTATAAAACTGTGCGGTTACTTCATTAAAGTTTCCCGTGCTCAGCAGGGCATAGGATAAAACCTGACTGCCTGTATTTTTTCGTATAATGGCTATTTTAGAATGCACTTTTATATTAGGTATGCTATAGATAATCGTAATACCCGCATTCTTCATTTTTTTACTCCATTTTATATTATTTGCTTCATCAAACCGGGCTTTTAATTCTATAAAAGCAATTACCCGTTTGCCATTTTTGGCTGCACTTATTAATGCATTCACAATATGCGATTCGGTGGCTACCCTATACAAGGTTATATAAATATCTGTTACACCAGTATCTACAGCTGCCTGGTTAAAAAAGGAAAGCACTGGATTATACGATTGATAGGGCAGGTGCAATAAAATATCTTTTGTATTTAAAACTTTGAATATATCGGCACAGTCTGTTAACTCGGGTAATATCAGGGGTTTGATGTTTGGGTAAGTAAGGTTCTCATTAAACTTTGGAAAGGATGAAAGGTCACTTAAATGATGGTAGCGGTCGCCTGCAAACATTTCCTCAAAATTAAGTTCAAACAGTGAAGCCAGTAACAATTGAACGTTTCTGGGCATGGTAGATTCATATAGCAACCTTGAAGGCGCACCCAAATCCCGCTTGTGCAATTGTTTTTCTATTTTCAATAATAGATTTCCGCTTAATTCATCATTTAAAAATAATTCCGAGTTCCTGTTAAATTTAATATTGTAAATACCCTGAATCTCTAAACTGGGAAATAATGATTCGAGGTTGCACCTGATAATATCATCAATGAAAATAACATAACGGCAATTATCTATCGGCGATAAAATAAAGAAGCGTTGTAATTTATCGGAAGGAATATTGACAACTGCATGTTTTAAGGTTCCCGGTTCGGTATCTTTTAGGGATATGATCATGTATAATTTACCATTCTCGGGAATAAATTTCTGTTTAACTTTCCCATCGAGGTATAAGGGCTGAATGAACGACAATATTTGCGATAAAAAAATTTCTTTTATTTCCCTGGTATGTTCTTCTCTGATTTGACTGTTATAATAAAAGCAAATATTATGTTCTTTTAATTGCGGAATAATCTCCTCTTTTAAAATATGCCCGTAAATTTCCAGTTGCCTGTTAATTTCTGTCTGTATTTTGGCAGGGATATCTTCATTCAATTCTAAGCGTGCCTGTTTTTTTATTTTAGTATCTAATTTTCCCAGTGCCACAATATAGGGGTACCGTACTCGGAAAAGTTCATCGAGATTAGAAGAGAAAATTGATAAAAATTTTATCCGCTCATACAAAGGCACGGTTGGATCACTTGCTTCCTGTAAAACCCTTACATTGAATCCAAGCCAGCTTATATCACGATTTAATAGCATAGCGTATTTTTAAAGCGGGTAGCCATTCGGAATAACGGCAGCGCCCGTATCTTTTTTGAAGAAAAATATGGCTATGGCAAAAGCTATTACCGATATTACAATACCAAACATGAAAATATTGTAGGCGATCCGTATTAGTCTGTATTTTCTGCCCAATACAACTGCCAATTGATAAATATCAAAAATCAGGGAGCCGTATAAATAATTGGGATCTTTCATCATTTTCCGCATAGCCTCATTATACTGCTCATAGGGTGCACGGTGGAAATTTCCAAAAAACAGCAGGTTTGTTTTCTTATTGATCACATCAGCATTGGTAAATGTACCGCCGCCCAGTTTTGGCCGGGTAGCAAGTATGGCAATAACGATGGTAGATACCGATACGGAGAGAAAGATAATACTGGGAATGGTGAGATAAGGTTCTTCCTGTAATTTCCTGAATAAAACACCAAGTATAACTGATATGATGATGGAATTTACGGAAATCAGGATATTCGCCTTGTGATCAGCCATACTGCTTAATTCCAGGTGATTGCTGGAAGTGAGACGCAACATGGTTTGAATACCTTTAGTGGTCAGACTGTTTTTTTCATCTAAATCCAGCGGCCTTCCCGCTATAGAGCCATTGTCAGTTTTACTTTTTAGTTTTTTCATATTCTGTTTCTTTTTTTCATCCAGTAAATTCCTGCAATAGGCTGTATAATAACTGTGAGAGTCTAAAAATTTTAATGCTCGTTCATTCCAGTCTTCCTTGGAAATGTCAGGCTCTTTGAGACTTACTTCTTTAAAAACTTCTTTATTAGTATCCTTAAAATCTTTAGTGCCTAAATGATAGGTATCTGCATCACACATTATCTCCTGTAACAGGTTAGTGGGGTTGCGGGGATGCCTGGTTGCTAAAATGCAAGCCGCTATTTCTTCAGTCAATTCGAGATCATTCATATTTTCCATCATGAAAGAACGCGCCATTTCAATTCCTTTCACTTCATGGTCTTTTTCTCCGCTAATCAGGTAACCAGTATCATGAAACCAAGCTGCAATAAATAATGCGAGCATGTCTCTTTCTCCAAGATCATAATGGGCGGCAATCTCCTTTACACGGCGAACAACCGTTTTTGTGTGATTTAAATTGTGAAAAAACAGTTGTGAAACATCTGATTTCTCAAATAAATCGGTAACGTATGACTCGGTTTTTTTATAAATAGCAGAATCCATATGGTAGTTTAAAAAGTAATATTGAATTTAGTTCCTATAGAAAAATTGAATATTTTGTCTTCTTTGGAATAACCTATTGTAGCAGAAACCAGTGCAAAATTGTATGCTGTGTAGTAAAATCCGCCGCCATAAGAGTTATGCCAGATGCTTGATTTTTCACCTTTCAACCAAACTTTTCCAATCTCATTAAAACCTATCAGGCCAACGGCACCGGGCAGGAGATATGATTTGGATTCGAATAGCTTCACCCTCAGTTCCACACTTGCATAAAATAAGGAAGTTCCTGAAAACCTGTCTTTCCGGAAGCCTCTTAAGAAATTATTGGCACCCAGGTTCATTGTTTGAAAATATTCATAGTTCTTGCTGAAGATATGGCCCCCACCAATGCGAACTACCGTAACTAATTTGGCAGGATCACTAAGACTGGCATGTATGGCCATATCCGACCTGATGCTGGTAAAAGGTTTGCTCCCAGGGGTTACGCCTCCTAGGGCAGTAAACTCTGTTGTCCAGTTAACACCCCTGGTGGGTAATAAAACATTATCAAGATTATTGACAAGAATTAATAATTTACCGCCAATATATGTTTTGCGTTCGTAAACATTGCTCGAGTCTAATCCAAGCAGTCCGGGTTTACCCAATATACGGTCTTTATTGTTTTCGTATTTATCCCAGTAATGATTAAGAACGGGGCCTGCTGATACATGCAGTATATTATTAAATCTTTTCCTGAATAAGACTTCGCCATCCAGGTATTTATACCTCACTGTATAAAAATCGGGTACTTGGTTTTTATCTATAACAGTTTCGTTTCCAAATCCAAAGAAATTATTTAATACGGGATTAACCAATGAAGCATTTACCAGCAAGTCGGTATTGCCCAGTGCATGATTAAATTCACCCTGGTAATTAATGCGGTACGACCCACGGTTGAATGCATATAATGCCGAAAATTTTTGCTCAGTAGAATAGGGTTCTTTTCTAAAGCCATAAGTGCGCTTAACAATGCCAGTTCCCAACAGAAATTTATCATCTCCGTTATAACCAATCAGTATACGTGGGAATTTTAACGTATTATACTTATAAGCGATGGTTGAATAGTCATTTACATGTGGATCAGTGGATGTTAATACCTTAGAATCATTATGATTGATGATGTGATTTTCTTTCGTATTCAGGTCGTACAGGTAGTTGCGTACATGACCCTGTATATTGAAAGTATCATTACCTTTCCCGCCAATGATGCGGATCTTTATTTTCGACTTAGTCTCCGGAGCAATATCAAAATAATCATTATCATTCAGGCCATATAATAATATCTCTTTCGTATCCGCCTCGCTAAAGATTCTGTCATACATAATAGATGACAACTCCAGGTCTTTTTTCCTTTTGTACACAGTTACGCGGAGTGAATCTGCCGCTGAAGAAACTTTAAAATATTCCTTATCATTGGTTCCCATAATTGTAACAGTGTTGGAAAGGAATTTATAATATTTTAAACCCTCTTTCATCAAGGCATCCCTGCGGCCCTTTAATTTATTGATAATATCAGCTCCATCAATAGCCACAATTTCTGGAGGCATTTTATTAACGGCTTTAATAATAACACTATCCGATATATCATGCTGAAAAGAATCAATGATATTGGTCCAGGTTGGTTTATTAAGCCGGTTAAGGAAAAAGCGGTCAAGATCTCTTTCTTCCCAATTTAACCAGTTAACACTTGCTATATTTTTTGTAAACCCTTTGAGGTATTGAAAAAGATTTTTTGAAACCCCTTTGATCAGTAATCCATCAGAATAAAAGAAAGCCTGGTCGCGATCTCTCGGGATGGCATAGTATACTTTTCCTTTTCCGGTGTCTCGGGTTCCCCACCTCCACTGATCAAAATGCCTATCCCAATCGCCAATAAGCATATCCAGCAAACGGGCTCTTAAAACCTGTGGCTGGTCTATACGGTTATCATTATCTTCTAATATTTTACTGATCACTTTTTGCGTGGTTTTTGTACTGCTTTCATCCACTGTAGGTTCCCTCTCTTCCAGCAGACAAACAGTATTGGCAACGCGTGAACGGTAAATACCTAATTCGGGATCATCGGGTACAAAATAAAATGTTGGGTTGGCGGCCACCACATGTACCGCCTGTGCAAGGTCCGGAATTGATAAAGCGGCATAAGGATGTGAAGCTGAGATCATATCTTCCACAATATCCTGCGCTATCGATCCGC
>JANXUL010000149.1 GCA_025356235.1 Bacteroidota bacterium | reverse complement strand
CCATTGAGGCTCTCCAAACAGGCACAATACTTTTCCCATATCATGTATCAAACCCACCAATACCATCCAGTCTGGATGCCCATCATTTCTGATGGCTTCAGAAGTTTGCAGTAAGTGTTGCATTTGGTCCAGGTCTGTATCCGGATCTGAATCATCTACCAGTTCATTTAAGAAATCGAAAGCTTTCCAGATAGGCATTTCCTTTTTATCAAATTTTAAAAAATCTGCTTTTTTCTGCATCACAAAGTCATAGGTCTGGTATGTGTGATTGAGGCGATAAAATTCCTTTACGGTATCCCTTGCCGGTTCCTGGTAATTTCTGAACTCTTCAGTGGTTTTATCCTTGGCAATAGCGGATGGATCAGGATATCGTTGTAATACATCTAATTCCCATTCGTCCAGATTTGTAAGGGGTGTAGTAGTTTCAGCAGCTACTGTGGTTGATTTTGGCAGCATAGCAAGCGATTAGGTTTTTGTAAAGATTGGCAGCACTAAAATGGAGTTTTTTAAAAGCATTTCAATTCTTTCCCCGATATTTTTTTACTTAACCGTTTAAGTAAACATATCAGCAGAACCATAGAATTCAGCTTACATGCAATTATATGACCTGTAATACGCCTGTTCATAATAATGTACGGGTTTACTGCTACCAGAAAACAGTATATAAAGCTGCCAGTATTCCACAGATAATCACTGAACCGATAATAAACCCGGTAGATACCCGAAACATCGATGTATCTATTTCTATGGTATGGGTATCATTTTCTTTTGCAGGGTTCGTAATACTCATGATAATCATGGTAAGTACAATCATCCCAAAAGTGATAGACATCCTATCTAAAAAAGGATAATCAGGGAAAGCACCATTTGTCCAGGAAGGAAGAAATTTAAGTATGGTGGAAATAGGAATGGTTAATAAGGCCCCGGCCATTGCAGCAGAAGCCGTTGTGCGTTTCCAGAAGAACCCGAGCAGGAATATAGCCAATACACCTGGGGAGATAAATCCAACATATTCCTGGATAAACTGGTATGCCTGGTCCAGCGACCGTAATGCCGGCGTTACGATAGCCGCTACCAGCATGGCAATTATGACGGCCCATCTGCCTATCTGAACTAATTTTTTTTCCGAAGCTTCTTGATTAAAATATTTTCGATAAATATCCAATGAGAAAATAGTAGAAATACTATTTGCCTTGCCGGCAAGTGAAGCTACAATAGCAGCGGTAAGTGCAGCAAATGCCACCCCTTTTAAACCTGCAGGTAATAAATTCATTAAAGTAGGATACGCATGATCCGGTTTAATCGTACCTGTTGCATCGGCCATCTCCTGTTGAAACATGCCTTTTTGGTGCAATACATACATAGCTATGCCGGGTAATACAGCAATTACCGGTATCAGTAGTTTTAAGAAAGCTGCAAACAATATCCCTTTGCGTGCAGTTTTCAGGTCTGCCCCCAAAGCACGTTGAACAATGTATTGGTTGCAGCCCCAATAAGCCAGATTATTAATAAGCATCCCTCCTATTAATACAGATAAGCCCGGCAGTTCGCGGTAATATTTATGTGAGGAATCGAAAATCATGTGAAAATGGCCGGGTGCTTCCTTTTGTAATACAGACAACCCTTTAAGGATATCTCCTCCATATCCAAATTTTTCTGACAGCAGGGATATGGCGAGGTAGGTAGTAACAAGTCCCCCCGCTATTAAAACAAATACCTGTATTACATCGGTATAACCAATCACTTTCATTCCGCCAAGTGTTACGATCACTGCAAATAAACTAAGCCCTGCAATACTCCATTCAAAACTGATATTGGATATTGATGAAATGGCCAAAGCCCCCAGATAAATGATAGAAGTAAGGTTAACAAACACATATACCAATAACCAGAATACGGCCATAATGGTGCTTACTTTATCATTATAGCGTTTCGATAAAAATTGAGGCATGGTAAAAATCCGGTTCTTCAGATAAACAGGAATAATAAAAATTGCCACAATGATCAAGGTTGCAGCAGCCATCCATTCATAGGTAGAAATGGCCAGCCCTAATGCAAACCCGGAGCCCGACATTCCGATAAAATGTTCCGCTGAAATATTTGAAGCTATAAGTGATGCACCAATGGCCCACCAGGTAAGGGAGCCTTCGGCCAGAAAGAAATCGGTAGAACTTGTTATAGCTGATTTTTTTTTGTGGTACACATAATATCCATATGCACTAACCACTATAAAATATACAAAAAAAACGATGTAATCGGCAGTTTGCAATCTATTCATTTAATATAGCATTTTAGCTGGCAACAAAATTACCGGGTGACTCGTAAGATAACAGCAACCTTTTATCCCGCTCACATGGTAAGATAAGTCCCATTTGATATATGAGTCTGAAAAAAATACAGGTTACAGTAACAACTGGGTACTGGTAAATATGCATTTTTAATTAGCTTCCAACTCAATTTTTTGTAAAATAATTTACTTAACCGTTTAAGTAAATAGCTCAAATTTATTGTATAATTTACACAAAATCGCATTGCTGAATGGACAACATCACCCTTAAAATGTTAGCCAAAGAACTAAATCTTTCCACTGCCGCTATTTCAAAGGCGTTGAGGGACAGTCATGAGAT
This sequence comes from Bacteroidota bacterium, assembly GCA_025356235.1. Taxonomy (GTDB): domain Bacteria; phylum Bacteroidota; class Bacteroidia; order Chitinophagales; family Chitinophagaceae; genus Sediminibacterium. The sequence continues at coordinate 27,186 of JANXUL010000149.1, read as the reverse complement.
CAGTACACATACCAAGCAGCGTGTACAGGAATTAGCCAGCAGGTTAAATTATATTCCCAATGCATATGCCGGCAGTTTACGCCGCAGGAAAAGCAAAACCATTGCCGTTGTTTTACCGGAAGTTGCCGATAGTTTTTTTTCGCTTGCCATTAATGGAATTGAGGCCATTGCCGAACAGAAAGGCTACCATGTATTAATCTATTTAACCCACGAAAATTTTTCGCGGGAGCAGGCCATACTCAAAGATTTTCAAAGTGGAAGGGTTGATGGTGTGTTGATGTCGCTCACTGCCGAAACTGCCTCTTACCAACATGTATGTGACCTTCATGCCAAAGATATTCCACTGGTATTTTTTGACCGAGTTTGCGAGGAAATCAATACAGCGAAGATCACAACAGATGATTTTGAAAGTGGCTATAAAGCCACACAGCATTTAATTGATTGCGGGTGTAAAAAGATTGCGCTCCTGTCCATCTCCAATTATCTGGCTATCAGCAATAGACGGCTGGATGGATACAGGCAGGCTTTAAAAGATAATAATATTAAAAACAGCCCGATCAATATCTACTGTGGAAATGATAATGCAGTAAATTACCGGTTCATTCAACGGATCATGAGTGATAAGGAACGCCCGGATGGGATAGTGGCAACCGTTGAAAAACTAACCACCGATGTTTATTTGGTTTGCAAGGAATTGCAATTATCTATTCCACAAGATCTAAAGATTGTTAGCTTCTCTAACCTTTCTTCCGCAGATATTTTAAACCCTTCTTTAACTACCATAACACAGCCTGCTTTTGAAATGGGAAAAGCTGCAGCAGTCATACTCTTCAAAGCTTTAGAAAAGAAAAGTTTTACGTTAAGGGATGAGAATTACACAATGCCGTCTGAACTAATTATAAGGGGCTCTACCGTTCTACAGAAATAACTATTTTTTACTTTTTTTTGTTCCTTTTATAAAAAAAATTCTTTTTACAGAATCCAGTTTCAGGAAGCTTTCTATGAAATACATTTTATTTTGCAATAAGGTATCGTACTTGGCAAATACCGAATCTCCATAGCCCGAATACAGCGAATCAACCACCTGCATGTCTTTGGTAACAATCCCTATAACCGGGTATCCTTTTATCCCTCCTGGGGAAATCGTATCTAATCTGGGTGAATTGTTTCGGAGGTTAATAAAAATATCGTTACCCCTGGTTTCTTTACCGCCGCGGGCGAAACCGATTGTGCCACGCTCATTGGATCTAATCACCGGTTCATCCGGGATTATATATTTTGCCCATTTTTTAATTTTCACAGAGTCATCACCCCCAAATTGAGCCACATAGTTTGGGCTTACCCGGTAAAACAGGGTGTGGTTATAATATCCATGCTTGATTTGGGCGTAGAGCCTGTCTACTGCCAAGGGCGACCATTCACGTGTAAATTCGGTTTCAAAATTACCTTTTGATGTTTCGAAAAGGACAGTAAAATGTTCCGGGGCGGTTTCCTTTATCCATTTAGATCTGAACACAGGGTGATGGCAACTGATGATGGCAAGTATCAGTAATAAATAACTTACTTTTCTCATAAGCTCGCTTTGAATTTACTTCATAGAAAGATATACAAAAAAAGTGTATCTCTACAAGCGGGGATCAAATTGCGTTTACAGCAGACTGGCTAATACTAAAATGCTCGTGTTTTACGGAGCTAAGGGCAGTAAGCATTTTGCTATCCATTGGCTTTATGATATAGTCCTTTACGACTGAATACCTTTTCGCTTTTTTAATATCAAACAGGTTTATTGAGGAAGTGACCATAACTACATTGCATTTTTGTAAAATGCTTTCGGGTAGCTTAATTAATACATCTAAAAACTCCCATCCATCCATACCGGGCATAGCAATATCAAGGAAAATGAACGCAGGAAATTGATTCATTTCAGATTTTTCTATTTCGATAAGATTAGCCAGTGCTTCACCAGCTGAATTAAACGTACTTACTTTAGTGGCAAATTGAGAGAGATGGATAACCTGGGCGTTGATCATATTGGTCATCTCATCATCGTCTATCAAAAAAGCATGGTTGCATGTATTCATTTTAGCAGTTAATTTTTTTTCAAAAGCAGTTTCGAAACCAGCTTTTAATTTTAGTCTCTTTTTTCCATTCTGATCAAATCTGCCCATTAAAAAAATGATGAAGTATCACGGGAAACGAGCTAAAGAGTTTTAAAAATCGATATGTTTCAGAATTGACCAATCAAAGAATACAAAAATTGATAGGGCAATAGCCCAAAAAATGCACAGAATTGCGAATCAATTATGTGCTTCCCAATTGCTTACATTATAGTTACAAAGCAACTTGCAAACAAGGAGAAATTTCGTAACAGGTTGTATGAGAAAAGTATAGGGGAAAGACTACATAAAATTTTTATTTTCTTATTGCCCGGATAATAGTTGATATTTTACAAAAGCATATTCAGCTATCAATTGATTATATGTTTAATAATTACATGGATTTAGAACGGAAAAAGTAAACATTGCAATATAAATACTAGTCACTGTCATCCAAATGTAATTTCTGATGATGCGCCCCTGCTGCAATATGCAAAGCGAATCCTGCTATGGCGGTATCTTTCAGCAAGTTAATTAATGCCAAAGACCGCATTTCCTTATCACCTGCATACAGGTAATTAGGGATATGGATGATGAGAATAAAAATAAACAACATGAATGCCAGCAGGTATGCCGCTACTTTAACCATCTTGTTGGTAAGGAAGGATACACCTACCAAAATGAACGCAGCACCTACCAGATAGGCCCACATGATACCCCCGGGGATAGAAGAAGGTATGTACACCATCAGGTCGCGGGCTTTTAAGAAATGATAAATGCCAAAAGTGATCATTACAAGGGCAAGAAGGTAAATAGCTATCCTTGATACAATATGATACTGTTTCATAGGAAGTAAAGTTTGGTTGCTAAAAGTTACAACTATTATTTGGCAGATGCAAGCCTTTTTACATAATTCACTGCGCTTACTATTTATTGTAACCGGTAAATTTTATAGGTAAGCTGTTACTGAGATGCATTTATAAAAAAGTGATCTCTTGACTTATATTTTTTGTTCAGGCGTACTACCTATAAAGCAGGCCGAAAAATTTTCCGGGGAAGTCAATTTTTAGGGATGCTGACAGAAACTTTAGTTCCAATTCCGATCTCAGTTTCAATGTGCAAATGGCCATTTAATGCATGAATACGCTCACGAATAGCAATCAGTCCAAAAGATTTTTTCTGTTGCTCTTTGTGAAACCCTTTTCCGTTATCACAGATAAGCAGGGTGATATTATTTTCAACCATCTTTTTTACAACGGTTACATGTGTAGCTTGGGCATGGTGTGAGATATTTAAGAGCGCTTCCTGGCAAATACGGAATATGGCTGTTTTGATCTCTGCGGATAAGCCATCTTCATCATCCATGTTTTCAAATACGCAAGGGATCTGATTTGCAGATGTAAATTTTTTACACTGCCATTCCAGTGAAGCGTCCAACCCCAGTTCCTCTATCATACTCGGGCGTAATGACGATGCAATCTTTCTAATAGTATTAATGATTAATTTTGCTGTATCGGATGCATGTGCTATCCGGTTCTTCTGCATTTCTGAGGTTTCTGACAGATTAATGGCAAGCCAGTCAATATCCATTTTTAATACAGCTGTTAGCTGCCCCAGTTCTTCCTGCACTTCCCTTGCCAGAAATTTACGTTCTTCTTCCCGTACATTTTGCAGGTGAACGGAAAGATCCTTCAACTCATTGTTCTTATCCCGCAAGGCTTCTTCGACTTTTTTTAGTTTCAGGCAGTTTTTTATCCGCGCCAGTAATTCTTTATGGTCAAAAGGTTTTACGAGATAATCATCTGCCCCAAGTTCAATGCCTTCGGCCACCCGAACCGGACTGATTTCCATCCCGGACACCAATATGATTTTAATACCGATACAGTTAGGGTTTGCTTTAATCTGGCTACATAATTCCAGGCCCGAATAGTCTGGAAGGATCACATCCAATAAGATAACATCGGGCTTCTGTTTACCTACAGCGGTAAGGGCATCTTCGCCACAGATGGCAATATCAATATCAAATCCCTCTTTTTTAAGAATTATCTGATACAGCTTTATAATCACTGGGTCGTCATCAACCACTAATATTCTATCCATTTTTATTGCCTGGTAAAAATTCAAAATGCTGTGAACCGGGGGTAACAGGATAAGGATTTCGACAGGTATACGATAAATATAGAGAAAATGTTCTATTCACCAAGGTTACCAATAACAGGTATTAAAAAAAGAGTTTACACAGCAAAAAGGGCTTCTTAGGCCTTATTTTCAAAATAAGGTATTTCGTCCTTTGCCACTCGCTCTTTCTGGTTCCAATAGGCGAGTGTAACTATGTGACCATCGGGTGTTTTTAATAAACGTCCAAATATGGCATTGACAGCATTAAACATAACATCCGTAACCCCTAATGTGAAAGTTTCCGGAGCCGGGGCAGGCATTTCAATAATAGTGTCTGCTGAAGTTTCCGCAACAGGTGCAGGGGCTACTTTTGGTGGTGGGCTTACCTGCAGTACCACGGTATATTTATTGAATTCCAATAATTGTTTCAGAAAATCAACCCTTTCTTTTGCAACATTTTTCTCTACAACGGCACATTTTATGCCATTGAGGTCTTCAAATTCATGGTTTTTATTAATGGCCATAGCGTTAGTAATTAAAAGCCCGGGCTTAATGAATAAATATAATCGTAAACACTACTCCATAACCCCGTTACAATAATTCCGGCAACACATATATATAGGGCCAGTTTTGGCAATGCCGGGACAACTAATTTTTGAACAGGTTTGTCATTGGCATCCATAAAAATGGCTTTCACAACGCGCAAATAATAATAAAATGAAATTACCATATTTAATGCCGCGATAGTAATTGGCCAGTAGCTTCCATTAGCCGAACCCGCCATCAGCAAAAAAAACTTACCAAAAAAACCAGCGGTTGGTGGTACGCCGGCCAATGAAAATAAAGCAATGGTTAGTACCCATGCCAACATAGGATTAGTAGTATAGAATGATTTATAATCGCTGATTTTTTCTTTCCCTGTTACCGCACTAACCAGCGACACCACCCCAAATGCTGCAAGGTTAGAGAAAACATAGATCAATATAAAATAAACAACAGACGCAGTGCCTGCCTGTGAACTTCCAGAGATACCAATCAAAATAAAACCTACCTGTGCAATGGAAGAAAAAGCAAGGAACCGTTTGAAATTATCCTGCCGAAGTGCAAACAGGTTACCAATAATAATGGTGAGTAATGCCAGCAAAAAAAGCAGGTTATACCAAAGTTCTGCCAATGATTTAAAGGTTGTATATAGAATAGATACAAAAACAAATAACACTGCTGCTTTGGAAACTACAGATAAAAAAGCAGTAACTGCTATGGGTGCACCTTCATATACATCAGCGGTCCATAAATGAAAGGGTACAGCAGATATTTTAAATGCAAAGCCGGAGATCAATAAAATAAAAGCAAATACCTGTAAAGGGTTATGACCCATTTGTGAAGATAATTCCGATAAGGTTAAGGTACCTGTTGTTCCATACACCAATGAAATACCCAATAAAAGCAATCCCGATGAAAAGGCTGAAGATATAATCAGTTTCATAGCAGCTTCGGATGATTGCCGTTTTGACAAATCAAAATTGGCAGCTGCCGCTAATGGTATGGTTGACATTTCGAGGCCGAGATAAAACATCAACAAATTACCGCTGGATATCATAAAGAACATACCTAGTAAGGCAGAAAGCAGAAGTATATAGAACTCGATTACATGTTTATGTGTTTTTAACCAGCTATAAGATTGCAGAGAGATGATCCAGATAGCAAGGTTCAAAATATTTTTCTCCAGAACGATTAATTTATTGGTACGGAACATATCGCTGAAAAGGGCTCCTTCAGTGCTGCAAAAAAAACCGGCTGCGAGATTGAGCAATAAAAGCAGGTTGATGAGCATGAGAATGCTTTCATTACTTCTGTCTTTACCCAACTTGACAATAAGCAACCCGAAAATAATTGCGGTGATCAGCAATTCCTGTCTTAGTAATATGAAGAAGTCAGTTAATATCATTCATGCTATTTTAGGGTAATGGCTTTTCCTACCTGCTGCATTATATTTTCTGTTCCCGGTGTTATCAGTTGATTAATCAAAAATGGAGCAACCCCTATGATAACAATACCCATCACCAAAATAGTGGCTGCTAATTTTTCATTCCAGGTGGCATCGGTTAGATGTGTGTAAGAATCACTGATGGGGCCCATCACGGTTTTTCCGGCAGCACGCAAAATATATACAGCCGTTACCACGATCGACGCACAGGCCAATATGGTTGCCAGGCGATACATGGCATCAGGGTTTTGCCAGGAGCCCATGAATACAGTCATTTCAGCAACAAATCCACTAAGCCCCGGTAACCCTAAAGAACATAAGCCCGCAATCACAAACAGGGTTGAGATAAAAGGCATCACTTTTAGCAGGCCGCCTAATTGGGCAACCATCCTGGTATGTGTGCGGCTATAGATCATTCCTATAGCGGCGAAGAAAAGAGCAGTCATCAATCCATGTGATACCATTTGCAAAACCGCACCGTTTATGGATGTTTGCGTTAACATCCCGATACCCAATATAACAAACCCGCAATGGCTTACGGATGAATAGGCGTTAATGTATTTAAGATCAGTCTGCATCATGGTAGCGAAAGCACCATAAATAATAGCAATGGTTGCGAGCAGGATAATGATCCATGAATAAGCATGTGCAGCATCGGGCATTAGAAAAGTAGCTACACGCAAACAACCATAGCCACCTAATTTCATAGATATCCCAGCAAGGAACATAGAAGCGGCTGTGGGGGCAGAAGCATGTCCATCGGGCACCCATGTATGGAATGGAAACAAGGCGGCAAAAATACCAAAGCCTAGAAATGCAAAAGGGAAAAAGAATTTTTGCACTTCAATAGGGATATGCATTTGGGATATCTGCAGGATATCGAATGAATGGGTAGTAACATACATACCCATTAATCCAACAAAGACCAGGGCAGAACCTGCCATCAGCAGTAAAGCCAGCTTCATGGCACTGTATTCCTTTTTACCGCTTCCCCAAATGCCGATCAATAAGAATTTGGGGATGACGGCTATCTCTAAAAAGAAAAATAAAGTAAAGAGGTCCAGCGATATAAAAAACCCATATGCACCCAGGCTTAGTAAAATGAGCAGGAAAAAAAATTCTTTACTTAATTTTTCTGTTGACCATGAAACGAGGATACCCGATACCACAACCGAAGCCGTTAATAAAATCATGGCAATAGAAATTCCATCAACGCCGATATGGTAATTAATATGGAGTGCTGCAAACCAGGTATAATTAAATTCAAATAACATGGGCGCATGGTTACCTGCTACCCTTTCATGCCAATAATCGAGTAGCAGTAAACAGGCTATCCCCAATTGCACGATAGAACCGATCAAGGCAATTAACCGCACCTGCCGGGGTCCCGGGCTAACGAGTATACCGAGGGCAGTGATTAAAGGCAGCAAGATTAGTAATGACAGATTCATGTTACAGTGTTATTTCCATAAATAAATAAATATTACAGCCAAAGCGGCAATCCCGCCAAAAAAATACAATGCATAGCTCTGTACTTTCCCAGACTGGAAACCTTTTATTAATCCTGCTATCTTTCCGGTTATGTTGGCAAGTAAGTTTATACATCCATCAACAATATTTTTATCTATCCATGCTATTGGCTGGCCTATTAATGGGAAAATTATTTTTTGGGTGATGAATAAATAAAATTCATCTACAAAAAACTTCCGGCTGGCTGCTTTGTAAAAACCACCAAAAGCAGTAGCCAGCCTTTCGGGCTTATTATTTTGCGTTTTATACAAATTAGCTGCTAACAGGATGGCTATAATGGTAAGGCTAACCGGGGCTATGGAAAACAATATATCCGTATGGGTTTCGAGTACCGCACCATCAGCTGTAACGAATGTTGAGAAGGGCACAAAACCAACCCCAACGGCACATATAGCTAAGATAATCAATGGCAGTTTCATGGAAATAGTTCCTTCTCCATGCGAATGATGCAGGGTAGGTTCTTTGCTCCAGAAAATAGAAAAGTATAAACGGAACATATAAAAAGCCGTGAGTGCCGCAGTAAATAAGGCTACTCCGTAAATCATTTTATTGGAATGATACGCGGCTAATAATATTTCTTCCTTACTAAAGAAACCTGCAAACGGCGGGATACCGGCAATAGCCAAGCAGGCAATTAAAAAAGCAATATGGGTTACCGGCATCAGTTTGCGCAATCCCCCCATATCCTTCATATCATTGCTATGCACCAGGTGTATCACTGCACCAGCGCCGAGGAATAATAAAGACTTAAAGAATGCATGCGTAAATAAATGAAACATGGAGGCCATATAACCCAGTCCATTTTCGCCACCCTGTTTAGCAACACCCAATGCAAACATCATATATCCGATCTGCGACATGGTAGAATAAGCTAATACCCTTTTAATATCTGTTTGTGTGCAGGCAATAACAGCCGCCAGTAATGCCGAGAAAGCTCCGGTGTACGTAACAATACTTAATGCAGCCGCATCCATGGAGAAAACAGGAAATAACCTTGCTACGAGGTAAACACCCGCTACCACCATGGTCGCGGCATGTATCAATGCAGATACCGGCGTAGGGCCTTCCATTGCATCGGGTAACCAGATATGCAAGGGGAACATGGCCGACTTACCCGCACCGCCAATGAAAACCAATACCAACCCCCAGGTTAGCATTGAGACACCCAGAAAACTGGCTGTGGTAATATTTATCCATTGGAGTGACTGAAGGGAAGTTAATTTTTGTATCAGTAACCCAATATCCAATGTACCTCCATAGAAACCTAGAATCAGGATGCCAATTAAAAAACCAAGATCGGCAAAACGTGTTACGATAAATGCTTTTTTAGAAGCGGCTACTGCAGAAGGCTTGTCAAAATAATAACCGATCAGTAAGTAAGATGAAACGCCTACCAGCTCCCAGAAAATATATACCTGGAAAATATTACTGGAAAGAACCAATCCCAGCATAGAAAAAGTAAACAGTGATAAGAATGCATAATAGGTAGCAAAGCGCTCCTCTCCTTTCATGTAGCCTAAACTAAACACGTGTACCATTAATGAAACGAAGGTTACCACAATAAGCATCATTACAGAAATAGGGTCAATGATAATGCCCATATCAATAGATACGTTGGGAGAGAACTCGAGCCAGGTATATTTGCAGGCGATTATTTTTTGATAGATACCATTCACTTTTCCATCAACAAAAAAATATTGCCGTGCCGCTATAAACGACAAAACCGTTGAAGTCAGCAGGGAGGTCGTACCAATGGCTCCCGCAGATATTTTAAAATATTTTCTACCAAATAGTCCCAATACAATAAAGGTTACCAGCGGCAACAACGGAATGAATACTATGTATGAATAGTTTGACATAGTTTTTAAAATTTCAGTTCGGTGGCATCTTCCACATCTATAGACTGGTGGCTACGGTATAAATTGATAATGATGGCTATGGCAATAGCTGCCTCGGCTGCTGCTATAGTAATGATAAAAATGGTAAAGAAAATACCATCCAGCTTATCAGGAAACAGGTACTTGTTAAACGCCACAAAATTAATATTCACACTGTTGAGCATCAATTCTATCGCCATCAACATGGTGATCATATTTCTCCTGGTAAACAACCCATACATCCCTATAAAAAATAAGGCTGTGCTTACAAAAAGTATATGTGACAGTGGCACGTCGCTCATATTAATCCTCCTGGATATTTTGGGGTGAAGAAATATCTGTATGGATCATTAGTTTACTTCCTTCACCGGTTTTTTCTTCTATATTTCCGCCATTGTTTTTCATGGCAATAACAATGCAGCCAATCATGGCCGCCAATAGCAGCATACTCACTACTTCAAAGGGAAGTATGTAACCGTGTTCTGTTGTACTAAGCATTTGAGTACCAATCTCGCCAACCGTTACATTCATGGGCCGGGTGGCATTATTGGCAAACCCATATTGATCAATGAGTTGGTATGTAAACAATAAACCGAACAGCGCAGCTGCTATTGAAAAAAGGGTCTTTCCGGTTGAAGGCTTCGGCATTTCCTTGCCTGATTGCTGCGTTAAAAAAATAGAGAAAATGATCAATACCACAATACCACCTACATAGACGATGATCTGTATCGCAGCAATAAATTCAACCTGCATCCAGAAATATAAAGCGGCAATGCCTACCAATGAAAATAATAACCAGATTGCGGCACGGAATATTTTACGCGTGGTAACAGCTAATAATCCAGCCCCTAAAATAAAGGCTGAGATCAGATAAAATATAATGGCAGATGCACTCATTATTCAACGCCCTCCCTGATTTTAGATCCCGGTAAATTCAATTTTTTAGTCAGCTTATTCCTGTCAAATACGCTATGTTCAAAATTCTGTGCCATTTTTATCGCATCCGTTGGGCAGGCTACAATACATAAATTACACATGGTACATAATTCCAGGTGATAGATAAATGTATCAATCGCTTTTTTCTTTTTGCCTTCTGGCGTGACATCGAATTTGGTAATAATCTTAATGGTCCCGTTAGGGCAGGCAAGTTCGCAGGCGGTGCAACCGGTACAGGCATGCTCATTGTGCTCATCATGCGTCATCACCACTTCGCCCCTGAAACGTTCCGGTAAATTCAGTGTTGCGCGGTTTTCAGGATATTGCTGTGTGATGATCTCTTTGGGATGAAAGAAATAATAGCCAGTTTTACGCATCCCTTTTAATAAAGAGGTTACGCCGTTATAAACATCTGATATATATTCTTTCAAAAACATAGATTCAGTTTCGGGTTAAAAATGCCATCCTAATATTGCTATTACAGTTACCAATATTAGATTGAACATACTAATCGGCAATAAATATTTCCATTCTAAATTCAATAACTGGTCAACGCGCAACCTGGGGAATGTCCATCTGAACCACATGATAAGGAAGATGAGAAAAAATGTTTTTCCCATAAACCATATCGATGATGGAATATAATCCATGATATGGTTAAATGCCTGCCAGTGGCCTATATGCAATGGCATCCATCCTCCTAAAAACAGCGTTGCCCCTATCGCACAAACGATGAATATGTTGATGTATTCTGCCAGAAAAAATAAGGCAAACCGCATCCCGGAATATTCTGTATGGAACCCCGCAGTTAATTCTGACTCAGCTTCTGCCAGGTCGAATGGTGCGCGGTTGGTTTCGGCGGTTACGGCAATAATAAATATCACAAATGAAATGATCACCGGTATATGTCCTTTGAATAACCACCAGCCATTTTCCTGCGAAGCAATGATGTCCGACAACTGCAGGCTGCCCGATAACACAACGATCGACAGTACAGATAAGCCCGCTGACAATTCATAACTCACTATCTGTGCCCCGCTCCGCATGGCGCCCAGTAAAGAATATTTATTATTGCTGGCCCATCCTGCCATTAAAATACCGATCACAGAAAGTGAAGAAATGGCAGATACATATAATACACCAATATTAAGGTCCCATATTTGAAATCCCCTGGCAAATGCGATGGGAGCCAATAACAACATGGCAACAATCATTACCACAAAGGGTGCGAGGTTAAATAAAAATTTATCTGCAAGGTCAGGTGTAAGCCCTTCCTTCATAATTAATTTTAAGGTATCGGCCACTGTTTGAAACATGCCACCCGGACCAACACGGTTAGGCCCCAGCCGTATTTGAATATGCGCCGCTACTTTTCTTTCCATCAATACCAATACCAATCCTAAAATGGCAAACAATCCGGTAGCCAGCAATATCACAATCAGGCACTCAAATACCAATGCCCATGAGGGATTGAACGTGTTGTATAACCAGTTCTGTATTGCGTTTGTTATGCCTTCTAAACTAAACATTAAGAAATTTATTACTTGATTTTGTTATGCTGTTTTTTTGTGAATTGGTAGTAGTGAGTATTGAGTGTGTAATTCACAACTCACTATTCATAACTCACCTGTCAATATCCGGTATCACCAGGTCCAATGTTCCCATAGTTGCCATCAGATCACCCAGCTTGCTTCCCTTTGCCATATGTTCCAGGGCGGAAAGATTAGAAAATCCCGGCGACCTGAATTTGATACGATACGGTGTTGTTGCCCCTTCACTCACTATATACACCCCAAATTCGCCACGGGCCGTTTCTACCCTGGAATAAAATTCTCCTTTCGGTAATTTTAATACGGCTTTTGTTTTTGCCTGGTATTCACCTTCGGGGATATTATCAATCAACTGTTCAATGATGCGGATTGACTGGTGCATTTCCCTTACCCGAACCATGTACCGTGCGAAGGAATCACCTGCGGTTTCCAGTACTTCATCAAAAGCAACGGTATCATATATTTCATAGGGAAATATTTTCCTGATATCACAACTCACACCACTACCCCTTGCCACCGGGCCGGTACAACCGTAAGAGACTGCATCTTCTTTTGATAAAATACCTACCCCTTTCATCCTGTTTTGAAAAATGATGTTATTGGTTACGAGGTCATCGTATTCAGTTACTTTTTCTTTAAACTGTTTTACAAATGCTTTTACTTTCTGTTGAAAGTCAGGATGGATATCATACATAACTCCACCTGGAACCATATAATTCATAGTAAGCCTGGCACCGCAGGTTTCTTCCATAATATCATTGATCATTTCCCTTTCTCGAAAAGCGTAGAAGAAAGGTGTAAATGCACCCAGGTCCATGGCCATCGCCCCCAGCCACAATTCATGTGAAGCGATTCGTGTAAGCTCACTCATCAAAACCCTGATCACTTTTGCCCTTGCCGGAATTTCTATCTGCATACCTTTTTCTACACAGTGGGCCGAACCCAAATTATTAATATGCGATGAGAGGTAATCCATCCGGCTGGTTACATAAATAAATTGACGATAACTGAGGCTCTCGCACATTTTTTCTATAGAGCGATGGATATAGCCAAGATGCGGCTCTATTTTTTTTATGGTTTCCCCGTTCAAAGTAATTACCAGGTGAAGCACGCCGTGTGTAGCTGGGTGCTGCGGGCCCACGTTGATCACCAGTTCCCCTTCAGAACCATTAACGGTGGTATCTTTAATGATTTCGGTTTGCGTGTACATTTTCCCGGCTATAGTTTTATCATGTTGATAGGATCCTCGAAATTCTTTCTCAAAGGATACCCTTCAAAATCATCGGTCAATATTAATCTCCGTAAATCAGGATGATGCAGGAATTTCACACCAAATAAATCATACACTTCCCGCTCATGAAATTCGGCCGTGCGCCAGATATTTGATACCGTTTCTATCTCAGGATTTACTACATCTACATTTGCTTTAATAACAATGGTGTGACGATAAGTAGTTGATGAAAGATGATACACAACGCTAAAATGTGTTTTCCAGTCGATACAGGTCAGGCAAAATAAATAATCAAAATGCAATATTGAATTTCGCAGGTTTTGTGCAAGCGCCTTCCATGAACCTGGTTCAACCTGCACATTCAACCATTCGCCGGTTTCGTCGAAAGTTGCCGAAGGTGCAACAGTGGTAAAATATGCTTTTATTTCTTCGTTGGTCATATAGCTGTTTTTCCCTACCCTTTTAATTCTCCTCTTATCTGTTCCCTTGTTAACCCACTTTTTATTTTTTCCTGCAAGCTGATCAATGCGTGTAATAAAGCTTCGGGCCGTGGCGGGCATCCGGGAATGTACACATCAACCGGAATAATATGGTCGGCCCCTTTTACCACTGAATAGGTATTGTAAAAAAAGGGCCCCCCGCTTATGGCACAGGCACCCATAGCGATCACATATTTCGGGTCGGCCATCTGGTCGTATAACCGTTTAAGTACCGGCCCCATTTTATTTACGATGGTACCGGCAATGATAATCACATCTGCCTGGCGGGGGGTGGCGCGGGCCACTTCAAAACCGAATCTTGAAAAATCGTATTTGGAGGAAGCTACGGACATCATTTCAATACCACAGCAACTGGTAGCAAACGTGAGTGGCCATAAAGAATTGGAACGGGCCCAGTTAATAATACCGTCAAATGTGCTTACCACAATGCCCCCGCCTGGTGTTTGGTGTATTTCTCCGGGAAACTCCATATTACCTGTTGCCTTTTCTGTTAGCTCCATTTCAATGCTCCTTTTTTATGTGCATACAAAAAGCCCATAAATAATATGAAAATGAAAACTAATATTTCGAACAGGGCCGTTATACCGGTTTTTTTAACCACTACCGCCCATGGGTACAGGAATATCAGTTCTACATCAAAAATTAAGAATAATAAAGCAAAAAGATAATACCCTACATTAAATTGATGTCAGGGAGAGGTTTCTGTGGGAATACCACATTCATAAGCCTGACCTTTTTGAGGGTTTTTACTACCTTTTACCAGGATTTTTCCTACTAAAATACCACCAGCTGAAAAGGTAATGGCTGCTATTATCAAGGCAATGAGCGAAACGGCTCCCATGTGCAAAAGTTAGGTTAAAATATCAAATATATGACCAACCTAAAATACGAATAATTCATATCAAAATAAAAATGTTTAGGTAAATAGCAAATGTGTAGGAACTCAAACAACTTTCGTACCTTACATAACTATTTTTTTCTTATGCTGGATTTACAGCTTGTAGGAAAAAAGGGTTCATTTTATCATTCATAATTTATACGCTTTGAAGCAGAGCAGTTTTGAATATCTTACCAAGCACAAAAGCAGGTCATTCACTGATTCAAAACAGCGAATTACCTATAGTTTTAATAATGTGGAAAGTACCATTATAGGGCAGGTGGAAGAAGAGGGTAATAATATTTGTTTATATGAATACAGGGGGAAATATATAGGCACTGAATTCCTTATCTCTTTCTCGAAAGATTCTGTTTCTTATAAGCTGATAAATGTAGATGAGAAGCAGAATGAGTTAAGTAACTAAATAGTTCAACACGGCATTCTCCTTCTCACCAAGATATATTCTGAATTTTTTTCTTATAATGACGTTTGTGAGGCCGGTAACCATTCATTTCAATAAGACCGTTTATTTGTTTTGTTGTGTGAGCGGAGCTTGCCGGTTCAATCATTTTTACATAAGCATTATTTTCTTTGAACATTCGCAGTCCTGAATGTAAGCTCATGTAAGGAATACTTTGTGCTGTGTGATTAAGCATGCTTACGCGCAAGAGTATGTTCCAATGACGAATGATTTCCTTCCAGGCAAAGAAAACAGAATGCCTGGGATCGTACATGTGGGTAGGTTCGCTACCAGCGCCATTAAGTTCTATAATGGAAAAATTCTTTCCCTGTTTCAATTCTTCCCAGGTATGATACCGTATATCCATCCGTCCAAAATAAAAACCCGGGATCTGCTTACAAATTTCATCTATAGTAATTGTAAGTTCATCATCTGCAAGATCTGTCACGTCTAAAAATTTGGAGCCTCTGCAATGATTACCATAAGGAACCATCAGGTACTTTTCATTTACCGGCAATATTTTCTGCAATTCCTCTCCGAATGTTTCTGATAATGTTTTTAATTGCAGGATAGACCGTTTATCTTGTTGCAAAAGCTCTTCAATGGTTGATACACCGTTGCCGGTTACTGAAAGAAATTCCTTACCAACTATTCCGCTGATACATCCTTTTTGTTTATTGGGATAACGATAATAGAAGATACCAATCTCCTGTTCAAAAGCAACAAACTCCTGTAACAGGAAGTTAACCTTACTTTGTTGTGCATAGGCCAGTACATCCGCCAGGTTATCCAGTTTTTTTACCGCTAAGCCGCGCATACCTATATCAGGCTTACCTATCAGCGGAAATAAAAGTTTAGATACTTCTAATTGTTGCCTTATTTCTTTTTGTGAAGGATGGGTATGAAAGAAAGCTGTTTTTGGATAATATTCCTGAGGTATCAGGTCGTAAATATCTTTTTTACTTTCCAGCAGAAACCCCCCATTTTTTATGGTTGGATTCGCCGCATTAAAAAAGAAAAAAGACCTTGCCCTGATGCATAGCCAGAACCAATACAAATAGATGGGGCCATACACAACATTAAATGGCCAGTATTCCCAATTAAATATTTTTATAAACAAAGGATGGCTGGTTATTTTTTGCATGGGTTGCCCGTACTTATTTTAAAAAACTGTGGGTTCAGAAATAAATGACATTGACGCCAGGTATTGCTTACCCGTTTTTAGATCGTTATACTTCATAGTACATTTATTCCGATTTATTTTTATACTGGTAATACTTACCGTTAGCATTAGTCCATCACGGTTCATATTTAAATCGTTATTTGTATCTCCCTCCCCTGCAAACCGGTGAAAGTGAAGGATCTGATCGTGTGAAGGAGGCTGGTGTCTGTTGAGGAATTTAGTGAACCATTGCTCTCTTTTTTGTATCATTTCAGTATCATACAATGTTACAGACGACCATATATAGGAACAGTATGCGGGTAATTCACAGGAATGTTTTTGCTGCCCGTCCCATCTGCATTCGTATAAACTATTCTGCGTAAAGATAATTAGGGTAAAAGGTTCAATCCGCAGTAGGTCTAAACGCAGAAAAGACTGAAGGGGATTATCATTAGAAATAATATCTAACAGTACCAGCCCCCTGCTTCGTTCATAAGGAGGCCGGGAATTATATTTACGAAAAGCACCATTCAATAATACGGCAGCGTTGCCGTTTTCATTCATCGCTATCCAGGTCCCACCCGCATCGGGATCTTTAGGGAATGCCACCACATGCTTATTGTGTGAATATTGCTTTGGTGGTATTGCCGGCTTACGAAATATTTTCTCATCCCGGTTAGAGGTAATAAAATAACCGTCTTTACAGGATATAAAACTTACTGTGCACATGCCTGCCTGTATTTGATAGTGGATGATGCCATACCATACCCTTCGGGAAGGTTGATGGTAGAAACTTCATTAATACCAACGCGGATCAAGGCCATATGGTGAACGGTATGCTCAAGGTTATAAACCACTTCGCGGTAATAATTACTTTCGATGGTGAGTATTTCTTCAGAATGTTCGTTATAGCAGGCTTCTAACATTACTTTTCTATCGGGCTTCATTATCTCATTGTATATGGAATGCAATAATCCTGCGGCTATACTTTTATCTGTTTCTATACGGTAATCTCTTTTTCTTTTATCGTAGTTCACTATGCCTGTTTCGTATCCTTCATTCAGGCAAAGGAACAATTCTACAATATGCCTTACATGCTGTCCAATAGTAGCTTTCAAGAGGACCTGGCTGGGTTGCATATATTCTTCGGGGCTCAGCTCTTCAAGCGAACTGCTCAACTGCGCGAATATGTTCCAGATAGTTTGTTGAAGTTGCATGATAGTTAGGTTTATCGTATTATTTTTTTGCTAAGACAGATAATGAAACGGTAAGGTTATCTGATAAAATAAGGCTTCCACTACCCACATTATAATCACGCCGATTCAGTTTGAATTCACCTTTTAAAAGCAGGCTTTCATTTTGTGAAACAACCGTAAATGGAAAACTGATTTCCTTACTCACCCCTTTCATATTCACAGTTGCTGTAAGTACATACACGCCCGGTTTATCTGATGCAGTTATCTTTTTCGAAATAATATTTATTCTGGGGTACTTCTGTACATCAAAATATTCTTCCTTGCGCAGGTGATTGTCTCGTGCGCTGTTACCGGTATTAATACTATTCGCGTCTATACTTACATTGAAAGAAGAGGAGCCGGGATTAGTGGCATTAAAACTGATCGCACCAGTCAATCCTTTAAAGCCACCAACTACATTCAGTGCAAAATTTTTGATTGAAAATTTTACAGAAGACCCATTATCAACCGGTTGGTAATTCTGGCCTAGGCCAAAAAAAGTAACCAATGAAAAGCTTATACTAAAAAAAACAGAACGCATATTATTTTATTTACTTATTTGCCAAATTCGGCACTTCCAAAAAGATGGTTATACTGCTGACAGTGTATTAATGCATACTTATATTGGGTAAAATCAGGGATACCCGAAATTTCATATACCTGATTACCACTGGTAGACTTAAGTTTACCTAAATCAATAAAATCTGTGGGTTGGGTACCTTTAGACAAATACACATGCAGATCGGGACCGTTGTTGGTACTAAAATTTTCTAGTGATAAACTGTATTTGCCTTCTTTATTATACACTTTTGCTGAACCGGTTACACCCTGCCCATATGAAACGAATGTTCCAGGGCCGACGCCAGTAACTAACCTGGCAGTAGTATCTACTCTTTCATTTAATGCCACTGTTGAAGATCCGACATTTTTGTTACAGGACATAATTACTCCAGTCAAGATACTTAAAACAAGAAAACTCTTTTTCATAATAAGTTTTTTAAGATATTAAAAATGATAAGATGCTCCAATACCAAACGTGTTGGCTTTGTTGCGAAACCTGTCAACCAACGTGCCATCTGGAGCAGTTTGTCTGATAGTAGTTGTTTTGTATTCTACAAATAGAAACTGGTACACGGCTTTAATACCCCAACGGTTATTCAGCTTATACTTCAGGAAGAATTCTGAATTAAGACTACCAATATCATTATCACCTGTAAGTAATAAATTAAAGACGGCTGGTTTTGCTGCAAACTCGGTCTTAGTAACACCATTACTGGTTAATACACCGCTGGTGGTCCGTCCGAATGTAAATCCAATCAAATCAATATTAAACCCGGCCGACCAGCGCTCATTAAAATTATAACCGAGATTGGTTGATAGGTTTACTGAATTTGTAAACGGTCGCTGGACATTTAAAGTGTCTTCATTTTTCGTTTCATGTCCTGCAAAAACAATAATAAAAGGAAAAGTGGTTGTACGCGACAACCTGGCGGGTGCAGTAGTGAAATCCGTTTTAACACCGAAATAGCTTGTTAGTCTTGCACCATACCCTATTTCCCATTTTTTCTTTTTACCAAGCCGCCAGTTATGTACATAAGAAGCCGCTACTGCACCCTGCGATTCGCCAATGGTGGCCGACAAATCCACAAACCGGTTAGTACGCGGAAGTTTACTGCTTTGTGAAAAGCCCGTGAAAACAGCAGTAGCTAATAATACAAGAAGTGTAATTTTTTTATTCATTTACGATTTTTAAAAAGCAGTTTTAATTAGTTGGATAAGATCTCTCCGACAGATGATAGCTAATAAGAGGCATGAAATAAATACAAAGACGGCATAAATAAATAGTTGTCCACCATCATCCTGCACAACCAAACCCAATTTAGTAAGGTGAAAGAAAATAGCACCACTCATCAATCCCATTCCCAATACTGCCCCGATACCCGTTGTTCTTGGATAAAGGATCAGCACAGAAGCAATCAACTCCATTACACCAATCCCGATCCTGCCCCAGGGTTCCATATTGAGAGTGGTAAATATGTAAACAGATTCCGAAGCACCTGAAAATTTGAAGTATAATGTCTGCAACATAATAGCTGCCGCAAAAAGGCGAAGTGCCCAGGTAAGGATTATAGTAAAGTTCAGTTTCATTAGTTTTGGTTTATCGGTTGATTAGTGGTTTATCTTCTGCCAGCTAGCATCTGCTTTGGTTTTCAAGTTCCCTTCATCTTTATTCCAGTCTTTCAATGTGTTATTGAAAAATCTATTATAAAACAGGTACAGTTTATTGTTGATAATCTTAAAGGTTCCGGGGTCAACACTTACCTTTTCTCCTTTGGCCCCCATGGCATAAGCACACCAGCCGCCATATTCCGGTTCGTACTTCGCAGCAGATTTTGTAAACGCATCTTTGTTTTCAACAGAGGAAAAATAATAGGTAACACCCGCCTCTGATACTGCTAGGTCTTTTTTTCCTTTAACTGCTTTGTTCTGCTTAAAATAAGCCACTGGGTCGTAACCTTGTATGGCAACACCTTCTTCCAGGTTAAAATGTTTCTTGTGCAGTGAGTTTGCATCCTGGGCAAACAAACCGGTTGCCGAAAAAAGTACAAATGAGAGTAACCAGAAAATTCGGTTCATATAGTCATTATTTTTAGATAAAACGGCAGAAGGGTTGTTAGGAGCCCCTTGCATTTATGACAAGACGGAAGCTTTTTCAATTCCTTACTGGAAAAAGAATAAATTTTTTCTAAAAATTATTTGGCACCTCTTTAAATGGCTTTATTGAAATAACTTGTAAGGCGTTAGTTGGTTTGCCGTCTTACGTGCAAAACAGGCGTTTTCAACTTATTTATCATTCAAAACAATCCAATTAATGAAAAAATCAATTTTACTCGTTGCCATACTATTGCAGTCTTGGGTGTTGCTGGCACAAACAGGGCCTAAAGGTTTAAATCTTAACGATAAAGCGCCCGACTTCACTGCCAAAGACCAGAACGGAAAAAATATTTCATTGAAAAATGAATTAAAGAATGGCTCTGTAGTTTTGGTGTTTTACCGTGGTCAATGGTGCCCTTTTTGTAACCGGCAATTAAAACAGCTGGAAGATTCGTTGGGACAGATTAAAGCTAAAGGCGCGAGAGTATTGACCATTACCCCGGAAAAAGAAGACAACATTACCAAAACCATTACAAAAACAAAAGCCTCTTTCTCTATTCTACATGATGAGGGCCTGCGGATCATGAAAAGTTATGATGTAGCTTTTAAAGTAGATGATAAAACCATAGAGGCGTATAAAAAATATGGTATTGATTTCAGCGATGCCAATGGTGTGTCCAATGGTGCTAATTTGCCCGTTCCTGCAGTATACGTAATTAATAAAGAAGGTAAGATCGTCTATAAATATTTTGATGCAGACTATCGCAAACGTTCGTCTGTAAAAGACATACTTGATCACCTGTAAACATTCTACTTTAAAAAATACCGCGATTGCGGTATTTTTTAAAGTATTGGGATACTATTCACATTATGTTTCTATACATCCAGCAAACGCCTGTGATAATTAATCTGTCCCAAATGATAATTAAGGTGTGCCAATAAATGTAGCAGGAAATATTCTATAGTCATGGTATTTTCCAATACTTTTTCAGGATAGTCATTTTCTAATATGCCAGCAGGTATTGTGCGGATAGCGTTGGTGATTATACCAATTGTCTGATCAATCGTCTTGTTCATTTCTATTACAGGAATGTTTTTCTGACTGAATTCTTCCGGCCGGTTTCTTACATAACCACTATGACCTAATACACTGCCAATATAATATTGCAGGTTCCCAAGCAAATGAAGGCAAAGATTACCGCCTGAATTATTGATGCCATTGGCGTTTATCCATAAAGTTGTTTCATTCCGGTACGCATTGATTTCCACTTTCAATTTTAAAATATCTCTTTCAAATAAAAGGGCAAGGTTTTCTGTCAGCATGTAAATGTTATTTATTTTTTACCTGTAAAATGTTAATTATATAGCAGCTTACGCATTATTATATACTTTAAGTATGGTTTCTCTTAATGGGCCTCCTTTTTCAGATACAACAAATTCCAGTATTTCAGCTAAAGCAGAAGGATTGACCCAGATAGACGGATCAGTATCCGGCATGTTTTTACGGTTTAAGGGTGTATCTAAAGTAGATGGGGCCACTACAGTAGCACTCACATTTTTCCCCTTTGCTTCCTCATTAAGGTATTCTGCCAATTTGAATAAAAGGGATTTGCTTAACCCATACGCTAACAGGTTCTTACCTTGTGAAGGTTCAATAGCCGGCCTCGCACCAATATAAATTAACCGGCCATTCTCATTTTCCATCATGTGTTGGAATAAGGGTTTTGTAACATGGTAAGCGGTTTTAAAATTCAGTAATAATTGCTTATCAATATCCCCGCTTGATGTAGCAGCAATATTACCCATGGCAAACCCACCCACCAACATCAAAGCAGCGTCTACTTTTTTATATTTTTCGATAACAGACTGGATGAAAGTAGTCGTTTCTCCTTCATCAGTTAAATTTACTACCCTTACCTCCAAACGATCATCTGCAGTGAAATCGGCTTTCATAGCCTCGGAAATTACAGTAGCGACAACCTGGTAGCCTTTGTTTAAGAATTCTTTGGTTACTGCTGAACCCAGATTCCCATTGGCACCGGTTATGATAACGGTTTTCATATTCACCTATTTAATGAAACTAATTTCTTACTGAAGGTAATTTAATTTTTTTTAGCGAATACCGACAATGAAACTATGATAGTATCAGACAGTACGAGGCTGCCCATGCCGATTTTAAAATCATGCCGGCTAATTTTAAAGTCGCCCGAAAGGAGTATCCCCTCATCTTTATGGATTATCGTGAATGGAAATGATATCTCTTTACTAATCCCTTTAATAGTAATGATTCCTTTTACAACAAACCTATCTGCTTTACCAGCTATTGTTATTTGTTTGGAATTAAAGCTGATCTGCGGGAATTTCTTTGTATCCAGATACGCAGTTGTTCGCAGGGCACTGTCTCTTACATCAATGTCAGTATTAATGGTATTGGCATCAATACTTACAGTAAATGAAGACGCTTTAAGATCAGTGGAATTGAATCTTATATCCCCCAGTAAGCCTGAGAATTTTCCATCAGTAGCCATCCCGAAATTCTGTATAACAAATTTTACCGATGAGGCATTATCAATAGCTTGGTAATTTTGAGCGGTAAGTAGGTTGGCACAATGTGTAAGAATAATGACTATCAGTAGTTTCATTCCGCTATTTTTCTGCTCAACCCTACCAACGAGGCGTTGGCAGGATAAATTGTTTTAAAAAGGCTTCCCATGCGTTTGTTCAATAATCTTTCCACTAAACAGCGGAAATGCATGCATCGTTTTTAAAAATACAGAAGTGGACCAACTTCCGCCAAAAAAATATTGCACAACCCTGCCTATCCTGGTTCGAAGGCCAAATTGATACTGCCATTGTTGTTTGTATTGCTTTTCCATCTGGGGCCTATTGATCTGGCCGGTGAGAAAAAGTCTGATATTGTCAAATGCGATCTTACCACCATGCATCGCCATACTCATACCATTGCCGCATAAAGGTGTGATCATTCCGGCTGCGTCTCCCAGCATGAGGATATGGTTCTCTACCTGTGATTTTTGCTCAAAACTGATCTGTGATATAGTGAGTGGTTGTTCATACAGGTGTTTTGATTCTTCTATTATTTTTTTTAATTGTTTATTCTGCGACAATACCTCTTTCTCCATTACAGCGATGGAATTACCAGACTTTCGGAGGTTTTCTGCGGTAGTCAGGTAACACAGGCAACAAGTATCTTTTTCAATACGTGATATGCCGCAATAGCCATCTTTAAAATTATGCAGGGAGATTGTACCAGCCGGGTGTGGATATTGAATATGGTATTTCACACCTATAAAATTATTAATCTTATTAGGTTTTGTTTTTGTGAAGTTCCGGTTCCACTTCAGATCCAGGTTGCTTCGTTTTCCGAAACAGCCGGCTGTTATACGGGCAGTAAAAATTGTTGCCGGGGTAAGAATAGTAAAGAAATCATCGTTATATACCACATCAGTTACTTTGCAGGAGGTGAGTACAGTTACCCCTTTTTTTATGGCTGTTTCATACAATGCATTATCTAATTGGTATCGGCTTACCCCAAAACCACCTAATGGTAATTTGAAATCATATATTTTCCCTTCTGTATCGGACACCTGTAATTCATTAATCAAAGGCAGCGACCAATCTGCTAATGGAACGCCACACCGAACCAGGAAATCCCAGCTTTCCATACTAATATATTCGCCACAGACTTTATGAAAAGGATAAGCTTCTTTTTCAAACAGTATTGTTCTGTAACCCGCATCGGCAGCCTGTATTGCAAGCGTAAGGCCCGCAAGCCCCCCGCCTATTATGGCAATATCAAATTGTTGTTTATCATTCATGTGCACAGGTAATAAGGTGGCGAAATGCCCATTTCCATTCGATAGAAGCGTTATGGATGCCTGCACGTTTACAAAGCATTATCCATTCAGTTTTCAAAAATCCGCGTGTAACACTTACCGGGGCATCATTTTGTACGAGATAAGAAGATGAGAAAAATTTTGTTATTAAACGTATGGAGTGATA
Source organism: Bacteroidota bacterium (assembly GCA_025356235.1). Taxonomy (GTDB): domain Bacteria; phylum Bacteroidota; class Bacteroidia; order Chitinophagales; family Chitinophagaceae; genus Sediminibacterium. The sequence goes on along the minus strand of JANXUL010000149.1, from coordinate 2,952 downwards.
GGCAGCCCAATGCCTGTGGAGGTCGTTAATAAAAAATCCAAGTTGACAATTTAGCTTCATCCATTGCAACTGTGTTATTAGTTCATCATTGGTAAAATGATGGCAGAATAAACTGGAGAAGACAATATCAGGTTTGGTGTCAAATGCAACTGCTGTATAATCGCTAACTATCCAGGTAGCAGTACCTTGCAAAATTTTCCGTTCCCGGGCAAACTCAATACATTCTTTTTTCAGGTCAATGCCAATACAGTCAAGTTCTATCTTATGCCTCAGGCACCATTTTGTTATCGCAACAAGGTTATCCCCACCACCACAACCGATTTCACAAACAGTTATTTTTTTCCTGTTACCAATAAGAGAAATAAATCCTTTTAAGGTTATGGCATGGCCACCCAGCAATGTATTAATGGTATTCAATTCCTGCATATTCTTTTTAATATCTTCAAAAGGAATATCCTTACCGTCCAGTAATTCTTTTTGGTATGAGCGGTGTTGTAATAACATCAGCTTTCTGCAATAAAGGTTTCCATGGTAAGTCCCGGGCCGAATGCCATGCCCAGTATTTTCGCAGGTGCCGCATCGCGTTTATCCATCATCTCCTTTAATACAAATAAAACGGTTGGTGATGACATATTTCCATATCGCAATAATACATCCCGCGAATAACTTAATGCACCTTCAGAGAGGTTTAATTGTTTTTGTATCACATCTAAAATCCTTTTGCCACCCGGATGTATACACCAATGGGTAATGTCTGATAACGCAAACCCGTTGTGTTTAACAGCTGCCGCCACCAGGCTATTGATATCTTCCTGGATAAGTTGTGGCACATAACCGCTCAATGTCATTAAAAATCCTTTACTGCTTAATTGCCAGGCCATATCAGCCTTACCTTTTTGCGCCACATACGAATAAAAATTTCGCAGTGATAAGGAACGGTCTGATTTGATACAATTAGAAATTAATACAGCTGCACATCCATCTGCAAACAATAGGCTGCTGGCTGCGTTGTCAACCGTGTATTCTTTTTGAAAGTGGAGAGTGCATAGTTCCGTAGTTACAATAACCACATTGGCATTTTCTGTGCTGTCGCAGATCATTTTAGCCAGTTTCAATGCATGAATCGCCGCATAGCAACCCATGAAATTTACGGAAGTCCTGAAAATATCAGGCGCCATTTCCATTTCACCCATTAATTGCAGGTCAAGTCCGGGCGCACTCATCCCAGTACAACTTACGGTGATCAGGTGTGTTACCTGCCTGGGTGTAATAAAATCTTGTAAACAGGCTTTGACCGCTTTCATAGAAACTATAACAGCTTCTCTGTCGTAGATCTCCATTCTTTGCTCCAGGGCAGGAAACGCTGCATCTTGTTCTATGGGAATGAAACTTCTTTCAGAAGCGGGTACGCCATAATCCTTGATGACCGAGTATCGTGTATCAATACCACTATGGTCGTAAAGGAATTTAAGTTTACGTTTATCCTGTTCATCCAATCCATATATGTTCTGCATAAAATGCAGAATATCTGATTGTTTATGACAAAAGTCCGGTACTGTCGTTGCTATAGAAATAATATCAGCCAATTTGATGAAGTATTAAAAGCGTTATAAAACCAATATTGGTACACGCAGATGCCAGCCAGTTCATTTTCATAGTATGTTGAAAATCTGCCATTGCCTCATTTTGCCAGACTTTTCGAACCCACCAGAAAAAATATACCAGAACCGGCAGAAAAAAGATTTGCAAGACACCAAAAAATAACAATTCATTATGTTGCCGGTAATAATAAAACAGGATAGCGAATGCAGTCATATACATTAAGACGCAAAAAACAAATGTTCCTTTCTTACCCAACAAAATAGAAATGGTTCGAACCCCATCTTTGGCATCCGATTCGTGTTGGTAAACCTGTGTAATTGGATAAAAACCACCAATCAGGAAACAGGCAGCAATCATGCCAAGCCAGGGAAGATTGGTGTTAGATACTATGGTAGATCCCTGGTAAACCATTAAAAACATTAATCCACCCTGGTTCAGTATAACTATTAGGTACCCGATTACTGGATATTTTTTCAAACGGATACCACGGTAACTGTACAATCTGGAGCAAATGATATAGCAGATAAGTAATTCTGCAAAAAAAACCGAAATGAACAATGACAGGCAAATAGCCAGTATATCCATACAAACAGTCACATAAAATAATTCTTTTTCAGGTTGCATGGGGTTCTTGATACCACCGATACTGTCTGTATCTCTATCCATATAGCTATTGTAGCCATTGCTTGAAGGGTAGACTAATAAATGAACAATACAAAAAATGAGGATGGCTTTATATATGTTAATTCCATTTACGCAACTTAAAGCAAACCAATATACAGGCATTAAAAAAAATGAAAATGGGAAACGCAATAATTGTATGGTAGAACGTTTAAATATCATAAATTAAGTGCGTAGTAGTAAGTAAAAGATAGTGCTTTTTAAGTATACAGTTCATTACACAATTCCGAATAATTTTTACATTATTCACATAAAGAGCTATTAAATAATTCCCATTTGCCGCATTAGATAAGTAGCATTCTTTGTTTGCGCCACACCTTTATGCATGATAAAATCAAAAACCAATCCTTTCTCAGAAAGTTCACTTTCAAAGCAGAAATTTTCAATATCGCCAGTATGGCCTTTTGCCAGCACACCTAATTCTGTATCGTGTGTGGCAATTAATGTAAGGCATGAATAGTTCAATATTTTTTTTATTAGTAAAGCTGTACCATCGTGTTTATCTTTTGAGTTTGTCCCCCGCATTACTTCATCCAATAAAACCAGTGCGGGTGTTGGTTCCTGGAGAGATGCAATAATACCTTGAAGGCATTTTAGTTCAGCATAGAAATATGACGTGCTTTCTTCCAGTGAATCAATATGATGGAATGAGGTCAGTACCCTTACCGG
>JANXUL010000136.1 GCA_025356235.1 Bacteroidota bacterium | reverse complement strand
CCTCATTAATTTTATTTCTTAGTAATTCCTTTTCGTTTGCATCAAAAAAATCAAGTGGATGCATTCTGCTGATTTCTTCAGTGCTATACCCTGATATTTTTTCGAAGTTCCGGTTCCAGCGGAGAAACTTGCCCGTTTCATCATACAGATAGAAAATACCTGGTAAGCTGTTAATAATGGATTCCGACAATTCTTTTTCCAGGATAATTTTATTCTCTACTTCTTTTTGTGTTGTAATATCCCTGAAATTATGCACTACGGCATTTACCGAAGGGTCGTTCAACAGGTTAGTGGCTACACCATCCATCCAAAGCCAACTGCCGTTTGCATGTTTGTGCCGCCATTGTGCCTTGGCCGAACTTCCCGGGTGTGCAATTAAATTAGCCAATATAGTTTTCATTCGGGGCCTGTCGTCAGGATGGATAAATTCAAAAGCAAATTCTCCTATCCTTTTTTCCGGTTCATATCCTAATGCCTGTTGAATAGAGGGGCTCATGTAAAGAATTTTACCTTCGTGATCATGCAATGCGATGATCTCACTGCCCTTCTCAATCAAAGACCGAAATCGCATTTCGCTGTTCCTGAGAAAATCTTCTGTTTTTTTTCGGTCTGTTATATCATTCGACATAACCAATGCTGCAGGCCTCCCATCATACTCAATATTATAAGAAGTAACTTCAACATAGATAAGGTCGCCATTTTTTTTCAGGTGCCGCCAAATACCTTTATGAATAAGGTTACCTTCCTGACTGATCCTTTGTAATTCTAAAAAATTCTCTACGTCTTCCGCAGGACGGATATCCGCCACCGACATGGCTAAAAATTCCTTGCGGCTATAGCCATAATGATTGATGGCTGCATTATTTACCTCCAGGAAAATTTTAGTTTTTACATCATATATCCATAACGGTAATGGATTTGAATAAAAAAAAGGGGTAGTCCTTTCTTTTTGTGCGGGGTCTGCTAAAAAATTTATTTCGAGAGTTTTCTGTAGTTTTTTGTTATCCTCCAGTAGTACCGTATTTTCAATTTGCAGGTCATTAATTATTGTTTGCAGTTCTTCTATCGTAAGCGCAGTGTTCAACCCGGTGTGACTGACCGTTTTAGCAGGCAAAGTTTTCGATTTACTATTTTTCATGAATAGTACATTGAGTTGGGGATTAAGTTAGTAAAAAAAAAATAAATTACAGGTGAAAATTGGATCACACGGATACATATTATTTCTAACTTAATTTATACCAATTCGTTATCAACCGCATATTTGATAAGTTCCAATGTTGTATGGAACCCTATTTTCTCAAATATCCTTGCCCTGAACGTACTGATGGTATTGGCACTCAGTACCAGTTCTTTTGCGATATCAGAAATAGATTTCCCTTTAGCTAACAGCATAAATACCTCGTATTCACGTTCCGATAAGTTTTTAATGGTCTTATTACTTTGGTTGTTTTCAAAAGCATCAGCCAGTATACCAACTACTTCAGGAGTCAGGTATTTCTTGCCCGCTAAAACCTGGTTTACCGCATTTACCAATTCAAGGGTTGCCGCACCTTTGGTTAAATAGCCGGATGCACCTGATTTAATCGCCCGCACTGCATATTGTTCCGGAGCATGCATACTTAATATGATGACAGGGGTAGCAGGAGAATGCTGTTTAATTTTTTTTACCGCTTCAAGACCGGAATCACCCGGGGGCATTGAAATATCTGAGATGATCACATCCCATTTTTCTTTTAATACCAAGTCTAAAAGTGTAACTGAATCTGATACGTCTGTAATTTGGGCTTCGGGGTAAGCTTCTATCAACAGCATTTTAATACCTTCACGTACAATCGTATGGTCGTCGGCGATTAAGATTTTCATACAGTTATTATTTTTTAGGTACTATTGCACAAACAGTTGTCCCTTTACCGGGTTCACTTTTCATTTTCAGTTTCCCGTTAATAGAAAATACACGCTCCCTCATCCCTATTAAACCTAATGTATCGTTCTTTTCGTGGGTATCAAAACCTTTACCATTATCTGAGATACACAAATACAGGTCACCTTGTTTCTCCGTAATGCTTACCGTTACATGGGTTGCGTGCGCATGGCGCATTATATTGGTGAGCGACTCCTGGCAGATTCTGAATAATTCTGTTTTGGTTTCCATAGTCAGCCCCTCGTCATAAAATGACTGTTCAAATACACAGGGAATACCGTTTACAGAGGTAAACTCTTTACACTGCCATTCCAATGAAGCGTTCAATCCAAGATCATCCAGCATACTTGGCCGTAATGATGAAGCGATCTTTCGAATAGTTTTAATTAAAAGATCAGCTGTAGATGATGCATGCAGGATCCTTTTTCTCTGAACCTCCTGCAGGTCGGCTAATTTGATATTCAACCAGTCAACATCCATTTTTACAACCGAAGCTAGCTGTCCTAATTCATCATGTACTTCTCTGGCCAAAAATTTCCTTTCTTCTTCCCTCACGTTTTGGAGATGTTTAGACAGGTTTTTTAACTGGATATTCTTTTCTGTCAGCTCTTCCGCAATTCTTTTTCCGTCAGTTACATCACGGCTGATACCTACCAATCCGATAATATTATTTTCTTCATCTTTAAAAGGTATTTTAGTTGTCAGCAGCCAGCGTTTATCCCCTTCTTTATTAAAGATGGGCTCTTCACGGTTAATGATCGGAATGCCCGATTCTAATACACGTTGGTCATCTTTAATAAATTCGCCAGCAATTTCTCTACCCAAAATATCTACCATGGTTTTTCCGAGTGTATCTTCTTCTTTCGTAAAACCAAGAAGTTCTATATTGGCCCTGTTATTAATAATATGCCGGGAATTACGGTCTTTTACATAAATATAATCGGGTAGATTGTCTATCAATACCCTGAGTAATTTTCTTTCCTTAACCAACGCTTCTTCTACTTTTTTTCGTTCGGTAATATCACGTTCGATAGAGATCCAATGTGTAAACCAACCCTTTTCGTTGGCAATGGGGACTAATGAAAAGCTAATCCAGAACTCTTCCCCGTTTTTCCTGTAATTGATCAATTCAGCTTCACATGGTTTCCAATTCTCAAGTGCCTGCCTGACTTTTTTAAGGATTTCCTTATCTGTTTTTGGGCCCTGAAGAATTCGGGGAGTTTGACCAATTAACTCTTCCAGGCTGAAGCCAGTCATTTTAACAAACGCTTCATTAGCATATATAATTTTGGGGCCAGTTAAATCAAACGGTTCTGCTTCCGTAATTAAAACTGAATCTGTGGCATTGGTGATAACCGATTCTAATAATTTTAAATGTTGTTCTGTTTTTTTCCGTTCTGTAATATCTATCATGATCCCCTGCAATTGAACAGGTTTACCCATTTCAACCGTAACGGTAACAAAATCAGCCAGCCAGATTATGTTTCCATTAGCGGCTATCATCCGGTATTCAAACTGGTGCTGCTTTTTTTCTTTTGTACAGTTAACGCAATAATCAACTGCCCAATCCCTATCATCCGGATGAATATGGCTGGCCCAGAAACCGGGGTCAGTAATCCATTCCTGTGCTGAATAGCCGAGAAGTTTTTCTGCGTGTTTACTTACATAAGTAAATTGAAAAGTTTGTGCATCGGCTTCCCACACTATCCCATCAACCGTATTTACAAGATTGATGAATTTTTCCTGCGTTTTTCTGTTTGCTTCTTCCACTGTTTTACGCTCGGTAACGTCCTGCATAGCGCCAATCATCCTTATGGCTTTACCATCTTTATCCCGCACAATAATAGCTTTATCCTGAACATATGCATATTCTCCGTTCGCTTTCATGTAGCGGTACTCACCTTTCCAGTTTAATCCCGAACCTGCTATTAATCCTTCAATACTTTCAAAAACCTGTTTCCTTTCATCGGGGTGGATATTGTCAAATGAATTAATATGGTTTTCAATTTTATCTGAAATTTTATACCCAAATATTTTTTCATATCCTTCACCCCAATACAGGTAATCATTAACAATATCCCAATCCCAAATGGCATCAAAGGTGGCTTTGGTAGCATATCCGTAGCGTTCATTACTGATCCTTAAAGCTTCTTCTGATTTTTTCCTTTCAGTAATGATCCTTCCTATACCTAGTAACCCATTAATATCCCCTGTTTCATTCCGTAATGGAACTTTTGATGTAAGTAACCAAACAGGTGCACTCTCTTTATCAACAAAGCATTCTTCACGGTTATAAATGGCTTTACCTGTTTTAATAACTTCCATATCGTCGGCATACCCCGTTGGTCCCATATGATTCGAAAATATTTCGAGATCTGTTTTGCCTAGTATATCCGATTCTGATGTAACCCCAACAAGTCGCATATCAACCTGGTTCGTTATAATCTTTCTTCCCTGTACATCTTTTATATATATTGAATCGGGAAGGTTCTCGATTAATGTTTTAAGTTGGGTTCTTTCTGTATTTAATTTTATTTCTGCCAGTTTTCTGTCTGTAATGTCCTGAACAATACCATATAATTTTACAATTCTTCCTTGTTTATCACATAATGCCTGTCCTACGGTGTAGTGGTATGCGTCAAGCTGACTGGGTAAATGCAATTGCAGGTCGAGTTCGTAGCTTTCACCTGTGTCAATAGTTTTGGCAATCGCTGCTTTCAAAATAGCAGCATCATCTGGCAAATAAAAAGAAAAGAGTTCTTCAAATCCTGGTGCCCCTTTATCCGGATCCCTCGCAAACAGCCTGAATAATTCATCCGACCAAATAGTTTTTCGGGTATCACAATCATATTCCCAATCACCCACCCCACCTACATATTGTGCATTTTTCATACGCCGCTCATTTTCCTGAATGATGTGCTCGGCTTTCTTCCTTTCGCTGATGTTGCGTGATACGCCAAGCAAAAGGTTACATTCCCCGGCATCAGTAAATAAGGGTGTTAACTTTGTTTCAACAACAACATTACCACCAGGCAATTCTGCACTTTCCTCATAACTAATCGTTCGCCGCAGGCGAATGGCTTTCTTATATTGCATAAGTGCTTGCCTACAGGCATCCACGGGCAATATTTCTTCAATGGTTTTTCCAACCATCTCTTCGGCTATCAACCCGGTTAAATGAGTATAAGCAGGATTAACTTTTAAACACCGAAATACCTGATCCGGCTCTACCGACATTAAAAATATCAGGTCGGATGTATTATTAAATATCAGGTTAGCCCATTCGTTGCTTTTATGCAGCTCCCTTTCGGCATGTTTTTTTTCTGTAATATCAATCATCACTGTGCTGATCCTTTCTTCTCCCGTAACCCGGTCTTTAAAAACAAAAGATGAAATGTCAACTTTCAGGTACTCGCCATTTTTTCTTATTACGGTTACTTCCCCCCTTGCTTTGCCGAACTCTTTTCTTTCCGCTAATAATTTTACCAGATTCAGATCATTCTCGTCCACGAATCCCTTTTTACCAATCTGTTTTAACTCTTCTTCAGTATACCCCAAAAGGTCACAGGCACTTCTGTTAGCTTCCAGTATAGAACCATTCGGTTTGGTTAAAAACAAAGCACTGGGGGCATT
>JANXUL010000135.1 GCA_025356235.1 Bacteroidota bacterium | reverse complement strand
AATATATACACTGGTATCCGGATGACCGGCGTTTCGATGCCATTTACCGGCATATTTTTCTTCTAAAGGCATGGAAGCTCTTTGAAAGTAATAACCTTTAATGGCGCCCACCGCGGCTTTCTTAATTGCATCAGGTTTAATTATAAAGGGATATGAATGAGTTGTCCCATTTACCACAACATAAATACCTTCTGTAGTAAAAGAAGTAAAATCAGCTATCCTTGTTTTAGTTGATGAGTACGCCGATATCTTCTCTTCACTTAATTTTCCGGTGAAAAATGTATCACGCAGGTTTTCTGATGTAATATAGAATTCAAATAAAGAAGCATCCCCCGTAACCACAGCAAGCTTTGGCCCGTTGGGATAAAACCCAAGTTGGTTTAGTTGAATACCCGTAACTGCTTTTTGAGAAAAGACACACGTCTTCACAAAACCGAGTTGTACCCAAATGAAGATAACTGCAATCGGGTATCTTGTTAAACGAAAAATGATCCGTAAAAACCATTTCTGTATATTTCTTTGTTTCATCGTATGAATAGATAACAGTTATACAATTCAGAAAAATAAAATAATCCAAAACAATCAGGTAAATTAAATCCTGATAACATCATCTTTTTTTTGTTATATCATCCCGGAATTTACTTGCTCAGTACTTTCGTTCTTAATTCGAGATATACTGAACGGTGCAATAATTAAAAGCCTTCAAATAACCATTTCTCCCCTTTAGGTAAAGATTTACGTGGTATTTTTTCAGTACGCATGGCTGTATGATATACAAAAGAAGCTATAATTGTAGCCGCCTGTTGCAGGTCAGGAATTGACAAATGATCATACACATCCATATTGGTATGGTGTGTACGGGTAAGATATTCGAGTGGATCCTGTATGAACTGGAAACCGGGGATACCTACACGATCGAAAGTATAATGATCGGTTTCGCCGGTATTGTGTGGATTGATAGCAGTGGCACCGAGATCGGCAAAGGGTTCGAGCCATTTTTTAAAAATAGGTCTGACCAATTCATTTTCCTGCAGGTAAATGCCCCGTATTTTTCCAGAGCCGTTATCCAGGTTGTAATAGGCAGATACTTTTGCCTGGTCTGCTTTTAATTGCATGGTAACCGGATCACCGAAATGATTTTTGACATATTGGTAGGAACCCACCAGGCCCTGCTCTTCCGCTCCCCACAATACCATACGGATGGTACGACGTGGTTGTATGCCGAGTGTTTTAAGTATACGCATAACTTCCATCATAACCGCACTACCGGCTGCATTGTCAGTTGCTCCAGTACCACCATACCATGAATCAAAATGCCCGCCTATCATTACCAATTCATTTTTTAATAAAGGGTCGGTGCCGGGTATTTCGGCTACCACATTATATCCATTGAGGTCTGTGGCTATAAATTTTGTTTGAATATTGATACCCAATTGTACACCAATGCCGGATGCCAGCAACCTTTGTATCCGCAAAAAATCCTCGGTACTGCAAACCAGTTTCGGTATCCCTTTAACTACGCTGGCAGAGTAGCTATCCATGGCATCAGCATGTATGGTACCATCTTTTGCTCCATGGTCTTTGGTAATAATTACCAGTGCCCCTTTTTGTTGCAGGAGTTTAATAAAAAGATCTTTTGTTTTTATTATATCAAGATAAGGTTCCAGCTCTTCCCTGGTTACCCAGAATTCATCCTTCATATTAGCAAAATCACTGTCGGTATAACGCCGCGCATCGGGTTTGAACGCACCACCAATAGCGGTAATGGTATCTGTAATCAAAACGAATTTCCCTTTCAGGTTAATTTTATTGGTACGGATGGCTACTGAATCTTCGTAGCTCACGGCAATAGCACCGGCACTCAAAGGCCCGCTGGTTCCATATGACCATGCATAGGGAAAAGCAATGATGGGATGATAGTAAGGCTGTTGCAGGGCAACTGTGCAAAGCTGCATATCCCATCCTTTTCCAAACTCACCCCAGGGTTCCCGTTTTACATTGCTAAGTTTCCACTTTTGCAAAGCGTTTACGGCCCATTGAGAGGCGCGCAGGTATCCCGGCGAATTAGTTAGCCTCGGCCCAGATACATCTGTTAAATAATGAGTGATAGATGACAGTTGCGAATGGTGAAGGCCCTCCTCTCTTATCTTTTGGTTCATGGCTGCATCCACCGGTTCTTCCTGAGATAACAGTATTAATGGCAAAAAAAGGGTAATGAATACCAGGGATAGTAATCGTAAGCGCATACTCAGTAGTTTGGTAAATGATGAAATACCCAATGAATATATGATTTTTTTTTGCTTGTTTTCTTGATAATGCAATACGGCTAAGCTAAGCGGGGATTACGAAGAGGAATATTATACAGAGCGGTATTTGCCCGGTGAAGATGTAAGGAGTAAGCTGGTTATAACTTAAAGATATTCAGAAATGAAACTATACCCCTCAGCCACAGGCCTATTATTACGTTCCTCTTTATGAACCGTGAAACAGAATTGGGCTATTTTTTCAGAATTAAAATTTATTTCACCGCTGTAATTACAATATTTCTGTAGGCAACCGGGCCATGGTCACCCTGAATCATGATAGGTCCGGGTTCACCCTCCTTACTGTTAAGGGCACCACCGGTAATACCCGGTATAACCTGGTTACAGATCACGGTTTTACCATTGGCTACTACCGTTACGGTGCGGCCAATCAACGTAATATCATAAGATTGCCATTCGCCTGCTTTTTTTACTGCCATCTCATTGGGTGTGAGAAAACCATAGATTGAACCGAACCTGTCAATTAGTGCATCCTCACCATAATTGTCTTCTATCTGCACTTCATAACGTCCGCGCAAGTAAACACCGCTGTTACTCCCTTTGGGGTAACGGAATTCTATATGCAATTTAAAATCGGTAAAAAGTCTATCGGTAACCAGGTTAGCGCCTGATTTAGGACTGCGTAATATACCAGAATCAGCCAGCCATTGATTCACACCATTTGCATGCCAGCCCTCAAGATTTTTTTCATTAAAAAGTTGAACCGGTTCAGCCCAGTCAGGTGCTGCTGTTCGATTAAGTGAGGGGGCACGAACAGCCAACCAATCATATTTTTTTCCATCGGTATACAGCATGGTACCTGATAAATGATCGCCGTCGAGTGTAGCTTCAAATTCCATATCGATTTTACCCGGCTCCCATTGCGGGGGTATGGAAAAAAGGTATTTACCATTCAGCAATTTTATATTGGCAATAGGGCGGGCACTACCAAATGCATATACAAAGCGGCCCACCAATGTGCTTCTTCCAGAATGTATCACTTCCAGCCATGAGGGAAGTTCTTTGCCGTCCTGATAAATGGTGAGATCCCATCTTCCCTCAATAGTGGAATCACCTTTACCTTCCCGCTGGTTACCATTTCCTTTTACGATTGAAGTAGCTAACAAGAGGATTACAACGACCATGCAACGCGTTCTATATAGATATTTCATTTGAATGATTATTTTTTATTAGGCAATAAATAAACTATTCACGTTTAAAGATGAAGTTACGTTAATATCCTGTAATGCTATTAATCACAGTTTACCCTTATGCGAAATCCGAACTTTAACTACAGATATTACTTCAATAGCATACGAATAATTTCTCCACTTATTAATATAAACAAGATCATTTTAAAAAGCAAGCGGCCTATAAATTTAATTCTTAGACGGAGCGGCAATGAAGAAAAATTAGTAAGATATTTTCAGAAAGAGTCATGATCAACGCAATCGGATTTTTCAATTAGGAAGTTACTTTTTTATGTTTAAGCATTTTTGTACCTGTTTCTAAATGCTTCCGAGAAGGGATAAAAGCAAAAAGTTAAAATAACTGTTACTAAGTTATTTCAGCTTTATAGCGAGAATGGGAGCTGGTTTGAACAAATAACCAAACTTATAGCCCTATTTAAATCTTAAACAGAATTTTTATTATATTTTATCACCATTGCATTTAATTTGTCTTGAAACTGATGAAATTTTTGCGTAAAAAAATCTTTCCTTTCCGTTTGCCTGGAAAGAAAATCAGTCAAAAAACAAATATGATGTCCACAAAGAAAAATTGACTCCATTAACATTTCAAATTTTTTGTCAAGGTCAAAGTTTAGCCAATAAAAATAAAACCCACTAAAATGTTCGACCTGGGAAAATGTTTTGTAATTATTTTCAATTCTCTCAAAAATTGGATTAATCTTAGCTTGATCTTTAAGCCAAGTGCTTATTACAATAGGTTTCATAGTGTTTAGCTTATCAACAGTAAGTTCTGGGCTTATCGTTTTTATTCTTGCTCCAATTGTCAATTTAATATCGATCAACGCTTCAGTTGAAATTTTTTTATTGGACTCTAACCTGCCAAAATATTTCAGTGAATGAATATGTCCATCAACTAAAGCCTTATTACATAACTTATTTAGCTTGTCAACCTTAATCCCCAAGTCCGTTTCAGTATTTAAAATATCATTTATTTCATATCCGTAGACACAATCGGACAATAAAGACCGCATAATTATTGCGGCGCCATTATAAATGATTTTGCGCTTTTCCTCTAAAGCCATCAATATCCGAAGCGAAGACAATCCTTGGAACATTCTATCAAATAATAAAAAACAAACCTCATCTGAATTTGTCCTACTAATTTGGTGCAAATGTTCTGCACAATCAGCAGTCTCAGTGATAATTAAATCACATGCTTCTAACATAAACTGGTTAGTTGCTCTTTTCATATTACAATCTAACTAATCCGAAATACATAGTAAAAAGCGGTTCATTTGAACACTATTATGTTTTATTCCATTACATAAACTAGTATATATTAATTAAAAAAGCCGCTCAAAATGAACGGCTTTCAAAAAATTTGGGATTTACTCCCATTTGTAGCGAGAACGAGATTTGAACTCGTGACCTCAGGGTTATGAATCCTGTGCTCTAACCAACTGAGCTACCTCGCCATATTCCTGGTTAGTTCCGGTTGCGGTTTTCGCTAACGGGCTGCAAATATAGGAGGTTTGGCTAAATGGTAAACCCTTAATAAGCCAAAAGTTTGTGTATCCGCTCTATCACTTTGGCGGCAGTGGGCAACATGGCAGCTTCCAGTGTAATATTAATGGGTACCGCAGGCAGGTTTAGTGCACCCAGCACCTCTACTTTAGCATCCAGGAACTGGAAACAATTATGGGAGATCCTGTGTGATAAGGCCTCCGCGAACGAATTATGCTGCTGTTCCTCACTTAACACCAATACTTTGCCATGCCGGCGTACAGCATTAAATACAGCTTCCTCATCCAGTGGGAATAGCGTTCTCAGGTCAATAATCTCCAGTTGCCCCAATAATTTCTCTGCCGCGGCCTTCGCCCAATAAACGCCCATGCCATAGGTAATAATACATACGGTTTCACCTTTGCGAACCATTGCCGGGTCTGCTTCCAACACCATATTCGCCTTTCCAAGGGGAAGTATATAGGTTTTGTCGGGTTCTATGGTTCTCGCTTCATCAGTACCGGGCACTTTACTCCAGTAAAGTCCTTTATGTTCCAGCATCACTACCGGGTTAGGATCGAGAAAAGCGGCTTTCATTAATCCTTTCATATCCGCTGCATTACAAGGGTAAACAACCTTTATGCCTTTGATAGAAAGTAAAGTAGTTTCAATACTGCCACTATGGTAAGGCCCACCACCACCATACGCACCTGTTGGCACTCGCAATAACATCTGCACCGGGAATTTTCCATTAGACAGGTAACAGGATTTGGATACTTCTGTGATCAGCTGGTTAAGGCCCGGGTAAATATAATCGGCAAACTGTATCTCTACAATAGGCTTCATACCCAATGCAGAAAGTCCTGCGGTAGAACCCACAATATAGGCTTCCTGTATGGCCGTATTAAACACGCGGTTTACGCCAAATTTTTCAGACAAGGTTGCTGCTTCGCGAAATACACCACCCAAACGGGCACCTACATCCTGACCGTATAAAATAGCTTCGGGATATTCTTCCATCAACTCTTCAATGGCATGCAGAGCGGCATCTACCATCATTACCCTTTCTCCGTTCTTTGGCAAGCGTTGTCCTTTTTCTTCTTTCACAGGTGTGGGTGCAAAAACATAATCTTCAACGGAACCTGCATCGGGTTCGGCTGCCTGCTGTGCCAAAGCAAAATCAGCCAGCACTTTTTCCATCGCCTGGGCTTCTACCTGGTTTATTTCATGTTCATTATATCCCACCCCGTTCAATAATAACCTGAGTTTGGGAATGGGGTCGTATAATCCATGCTTCAGCAGGTCTTCCCTGTTCCTATAAAATTCTTTTCGTACACCACTGGTATGATGCCCCAGTAAAGGCACTTTCGCATGTACTAATACCGGCTTACGTTCTGTTCTTGCATAATCAATCGCCTGTTGCATGGTTTCGTAACTGCGTATGAAATCACTGCCATCGCACTGCATACGTTTTAATCCTTTAAATCCGGCAGCAAATTCATACGCATTCATCGTCCGAATCTCATCTGCCGATGCGCTGATGCTCCATTGGTTATCCTGTACAAGGTAAATAATGGGCAACTGTTTTAATACGGCGAACTGAAGTGCCTCACTCACTTCGCCTTCCGATACGCTGCCATCACCCAAAGAGCAAACAACCACAGGTAATTTTCCTTCTGGTGATTTTTGTAAAAGTGGTGATTGTGCCTGTTCTAAAAACTGTATCCCTTGTGCTAAACCTGTTGTAGGAATGGCCTGCATGCCGGTAGCACTGCTTTGGTGAATGATAAAAGGTCTTTTGGTATCCTTACTGCTTGGATGACAATAATAAGAACGCCCCCCCGAAAACGGATCATCTTTTTTAGCCAGCAACTGAAGCATTAACTCATATGGCGTAAAGCCAATGGAGAGCATAATACTATCATCCCGGTAATAGGGACTTACCCAATCGCAGGCTAATAATTGCAGGCCGGTAGCCAATTGAATGGCTTCATGCCCGCGTGAGGTAGAATGTACATATTTACATACCTGTCGGTTGACATCGTATGTTTCGACCATAGATTTAGCCGTAACCATCAGTTTGTAGGCTTGTAATAATATATCTGGCGTCAACATCTGATCAATGGCTGGTTGGTCTTCGGCAATAATAGTCCTTTCCCGTTACTTGATCTCGAGAGCAAACATTTTTTCTTTTTCATAAAACCCTTCCAATACATCATCTGTAACACATTCGCCCACACCGGCCGGTGTGCCGGTATAAATAAGATCGCCGATATTGAGTGAGAAATATTGTGAGATATGCGATACGATCTCGTTGAAAGAAAAGATCATGTCTTCCGAATTACCCAGCTGTACCACTTCTTTATTTTTCTGCAGGGAAAAATGAATGGGGTTTGCCAATAACTCAGGCGTAAACGTTACCCATTTACCAATCACTGCCGAGTTATCCCATGCCTTGGCTTTCTCCCAGGGAAGGCCTTTTTTCTTTAATTCTGCCTGTATATCCCTCGCGGTAAAATCAATCCCTATTGTAAAAGCATCATAGTATTTCTCGGCATTCTGCTCCTCTACATACCGGCCGTTCTTGCAGATGCGCAAAACAATTTCCACTTCATAATGCAGCTCATTTGAGAATTCTGGATAATAAAACGGGGCGTTTGTCTGCAATAAAGCAGTTTTGGGCTTCATGAAAATAACTGGCTCATCTGGAACAGCATTGCCTAATTCTTTTGCATGATCGGCATAGTTTCGGCCAACGCAAAAAATCTTCATAGTAATAATAATTTAAAATAATAACCAAATAGCCTTTAAAAACCATTACGGCTTTTGAATTTGGAATAGGCTGCTTGTATCATATTTCCTTAACAGTAAACTGCAAAACAGGTTCGTTTATTATTCAAACAACAGGTTATTTGCCATATTCATCGTTTTTTCAAGCCCTATGCTGACAAAAGATTCGATGATCTCTCCACATCTATTAATTTTTTGTTCTACAAGCGGTATTTCTGCCGGCTGCCACCTGCCCAACACAAAATCTACCTGGCGGCCTTTTGGAAAATCATTGCCAATCCCAAACCGCAGTTTGGCATACTGATCCGTACCCAGGGTTAGTTGAATATCTTTTAGCCCGTTATGTCCTGCATCGCTACCTGAGCCCCGTACACGTAACTTATCCAGTGGTAGGGCAAGGTCATCAACAATGGTGAGTGTATTCTCCAGTTCAATTTTTTCTTTGTCCATCCAATATTTAAAGGCTTTTCCGCTAAGGTTCATGAAAGTGGTAGGCCTTATGCAGATTAACATCCTTCCCTTCCATTTTACTTCTGCCACGTCGGCCAGCCTGTCTGGCTTAAACAGGCCCCCGTGTTTCAATACAAAGGCAGTTAACACATCAAAACCAATATTATGACGTGTGTGGCGGTATTCGTCGCCTGTATTTCCTAAACCAATAATGAGAAATTTATTCATATGATGGATCAAAAGTAGCCTCTTAACCTGTATCCACAAAAGCAACCCTTATTCTAAGGTAGAATACGCCTGGCAAGTTGATTGGCTTATTTATTGTACTTTTTTAAACTATATCTGCCTTAATTAAAAGGCAAATCGTAATTTCATAAAACTGAATATAACTGCGACTGTGTTCAAAATGCTAGCTGATAAATTTTTTTTATTGGGTGTGAGAATCGCCAATATCGGTATGCCTGGTGAACAGGATTTTTATGAGAAAACAAAGACCCAGGTACTCAATATAGTTGTCGCATGTGGCATACCTATTAATTTTTACTTTGGCATTATTAACCTGGTACAACAAAAAACAGCACTATCCGTTATTAATTTCCTGCTGTTTATCGGCGCTTTTTTAATTCTGATTATAAACAGTTATAGAAAGTTTTTGCTTGGCCGCTTGGTCCTGACAATCTTAGCATCCATACTGTTTACTACGAGTGCCATTTTCTTCCGGAATGGAAATGAATACTATCTATTAGTCAACCTTATTATTATTATCATTTATTTCAGTGAGAAAACAATTTTGATTGCTATCTCTCTTATTAACTGCCTTCTGTTTATTGGTGTTAAAATATTTTTATCTACCCCGATAGTGTATGATACCGTTCCTTTTGGCAGGGTTATCTTTAATATTGTCTGGGCCCTCGTGACGATGATTTTTGCCTTATTTTTTTTTAAAAGGGAGCAGTTAGCTTATCAGAAACAGGTAGAGGATAAGAACCGAGAATTACAACAGCTGAACGATACCAAAGAAAAGTTGTTTTCTATCATTGCACATGATCTCCGGTCGCCAATAGGGCAATTAAGAAATTCACTTGACCTTGTTAATAAGGAATATATTTCACCAGAGAAATTCATAGAAATATCAACAAAACTATCCACTGAAGTAGATCAGTTACAAGGCACATTGGACAACCTGTTAAAATGGAGTATCAGTCAATTAAAAGGTATACAGGTTAACCCGGAAAGAACCGGGTTAGAAACGGTTCTTGAAAAGAAATTTATATTATTCAAGCAAAAGATGGAACAGAAAAATATCAGCCTTCAAGTGGAAGGTGTTAATCAGTCCATCTTGGTAGATCCCGATCACCTGAGGCTGGTGCTTCGAAACCTTATATCAAATGCCATAAAATACAGTTACCGAAACAGTACCATCATTATCAGGTCTTACACAAAGGGGCAAAAGGTTTTTATTGAAGTAGTTGATAAAGGAGCCGGTATGGGTGAGAAAATAAGCAGCGGTATTTTCGATCCGGAGAATTTCATGTCTAATACCGGCACCGAGAATGAAAAAGGAACCGGGCTTGGCTTAAAACTGTGCAAAGAGTTTATTGAAAAAAATAACGGGCAGATATGGGTAGAAAGCAAAGAAAACGAAGGAACCACTTTTTATATCTCACTACCTGAAGCCAAATGAATAAGCCCGTCAAAATTTGTCGGGCTTATTATTATTATTATCCTGTATTTACAGGTTATTTTTTCTTCTCTTCCTTAGCTGCCGGGGCAGCAGCAGCTTTAGCAGGGGTAGCAACAGCTGTTGCTTCTTCCTGTTTCAACTGGCGTGTTAATACAACAGAAGCGATAGGAATACGCGGAGAATTCAAAATTTCCATTCCGTCTACTTTTACATCCTCTACACGAATATTTCCGTTAAGGTCGAGGTTGGTAATATCAACAGTAATGTTTTCCCGTAAGTCTTTAGGCAATGCCTTTACTTTCAAGGATTTCATTTTAGTAATCAATTTACCACCGCCTTTTACACCAACAGATACGCCGGTAAATTTAACGGGTAAGGTAGCGATCACTTTTTTATCGCCAACCAATTCTAACAGATCAACATGGATCAGTGAATCTTCTACCTTATCAAACTGCAAATCTTTCAAAATGCACTTGTACGTTTTTCCCTCAACAGTAACGTTGGCCAACTGAAATTCACCAGTGTACACCAAAGGCTTAAAAGCCTTTGCTGAAGCGTAAAAATTTACCTCCTGAGCACCCCCGTAAATTACACCCGGCACATTGTCCTGAGAGCGAATCTGGCGGGCGGCTTTTTTGCCATGCTCGGTCCTCAGGTGACCTTCGATTGTAATTGTTTTCATTGTATTATTTTTTGGACGGCAAAAGTAGGGAAAAGTTTGGGGTTTGAAGTTTGAAGTTTGGGGTTAATTTAAAAAACCACCCACCAACGCCAAACTTCAAACCCCAAACTACAAACCTATTTATCCCTTCCCCGAAGTTGAGAATGAATGAAAAGGCTCGTAATGCTCTTATTTTCATAGGCATTACGTATAGCAATGGCAAATAGGTCTGCTACGGAAATGATCTTTATTTTAGCACTTTCCTTCTTTAGCGGGATAGTATCGCAGACAATCAATTCTTCTAAAACACTGTTTTCGATGTTCTCATATGCCTTCCCGCTTAATACCGGGTGTGTAATCAATGCACGCACACTCCTGGCCCCTTTATCTTTCAGCAGACCCGCTGCTTTGGCTAAAGTGCCGCCCGTATCGCAAATATCATCAACCAGAATAATATCTTTCCCTGTTACATCGCCAATAACCACCATACTGGCAATTTCATTGGCGCGTTTGCGGTGTTTGTCGCAGATAACCATCTCGGCATTAAAATAGCTGGCAATTTCCCTAACGCGGTTGGTACTGCCCACATCAGGTGCCGCAAAGGAAAGGTTCTGCAGTTTAAGTTGTTCAATATAAGGAATGAAAATAGCCGAACTGTCAAGGTGATCCACAGGTACATCAAAGAAAGCCTGTATCTGTGGTGCATGCAGATCCATGGTAATAATCCTGTCTGCACCTGCCGCTTCCAGCAGGGTAGCGATTAATTTGGCTCCGATAGCCACACGCGGCTTATCCTTCCTGTCCTGCCTTGCAAACCCATAATACGGTATCACTGCAATGATCTTGTGTGCGCTGGCCCTTTTGGCTGCATCAATCATCAACAATAATTCCATCAGGTTATCAGTGGGTGCATACGTGCTTTGAACGAGGAAAACATAATCGCCGCGGATACTTTCTAAAAAGATAGGCTGAAATTCCCCGTCGCTGAATTTCTGAATATTGATCTTACCAATGGGGGCACCAAATCTCTGCGCAATTTTTTCAGCCAGCTTCTGCGAACCAGTGCCGGAGAATATCTTAACGGATGGGTTCATAATAGTGAGGAATGTGTGGCGAAGATAGAGATTAGGTTAAGAAATTGTAATTTGATTCTATATTAATTTTTACTATGAGGAAATTTTCTATTAAAGACTGGGCAGAAGATGACCAGCCCAGAAAAAAGCTCCTGTTAAAAGGGGCAAATACATTAAGTAATGCTGAATTATTAGCCATTTTGATCAATAGTGGCACCACAGATCAATCTGCATTGGATGTGGCCAGGGGGCTACTTAATACCGTAAATAACGATTTGCAAAAATTAGCCTCACTAAGTGTTAAAGATATGGTGAAACAAAAAATAAAAGGCTTGGGGGAAGCCAAAGCCATTGGTATAGCCGCGGCTCTGGAATTAGGCATCCGGAGAAACGCCACGGGTAAGAAAAAAGACCATATTAGCCGCAGCAGTGACATTGCAGATTACCTGCGCGCCACATTAGAATTCAGAAAACAGGAAGTATTTGCAGTTGTATTCTTAAACAGGGGTAACAGGGTTACACATCTAGAAATTATTAGTGAGGGCGGTATGACAGGTACTGTTGCCGACCCACGTATTATTTTAAAAAAAGCCCTCGATCATGATGCTACGGCCATTGTTTTATGCCATAACCATCCGAGCGGAAACGTAAGGCCAAGTCGCGCAGATGAATTGCTCACACAAAAAATAAAACAAGCTGCCGCTTTTTTCGACATCAATATAATGGACCATATCATCGTAAGCAATGAGGGATATTTTAGTTTTGCGGATGAGGGGTTGTTGTAGATGCAAGATGCTAGATACTGGATAGTGGGATGGGGGATAAAAATAATATATGAGTTATAAAAAAATAGAGATCTGGAACCTGGCCCGGGAAGTTGTTATAGAAATCCATGCGTAACATTAAGCCTGCCCAGTTTTAAGATGTTTGAAGAAGGAGGGCAAATTAGAAAGTCCTCAAAAACAGTGAAAGCCTGCATTGCGGAAGGGTATGGACGAAGAAAGTATAAACAGGATCGGATAAAATTTTTAACCTATTCTTTACCTTCGAATGATGAAACACTCGACCACCTGGAAAATTTATGGGATACAGAGTTCTTGATTGCCGAAACAAAATATCAACAGCTACATCAGAAAATAGAAGAGTTGAGGAGAATGACTAATGGTTTCCTCCAGGCAATAGAAAAACAACATGAAACCCCAAAAAAATCTATCATCCTCGCATCCAACATCCAGTATCCCAGTATCCGGTTACGCCTGCGCCGTTGGTCCGCCAAAATTCATAGGTATCTCAATATGTTCAAGGTCTTTAATGGCACCGTTTACCAGCTCAAATTTTTCAATATTTTCTTCCAGTGCTTTCATGAAACGTTTGGCGTGCATGGGCGTAAAAATAATTCTTGATTTTACTTTACTTTTAGGGGTACCCGGCATCACATTTACAAAGTCAATTACAAATTCTGCATTGCTATGGGTAATAATAGCGAGGTTGGCATAACTGCCTTCTGCTACTTCTTCACTGATCTCTATGTTTAATTGGGTAGTGGGTTGTTGCTCCATATTTTCTTTTTAAGAAAAACAAATGTATTTAATTGTGGCGAGTTTGAACCCAGTAGTTTGAAACCTGCTGATTATTTGCTCTTTTACAAACTCCGGTTATCTATCAATTTTGCCCATCTGCATAAAAAAAACCCACATGAATAATTCATGTGGGCTCATATAAGATATACTTTATGAAAAGATTATTTATCCCACCATACTTTTCCAAACTGAGAGTCAGGACCAGTTGCATCCTGGTATTTGGCTGCAGCAGTTGCATAGTTTAGTGGATTCAATTGTGATTCATTGGGGCCATACGTAATCCTTCTTGGGATAGAGGTTAGTCCGGGAGCCGGAATCAATGCAGGTATACCATTTTTGCGCCATTCAGCATACCCTTGTGTCCCGTCTGGATAATAAGCCAACCATTTTTGTAAGGCAATTTTTTGGATATTATTCGTTCCGAGCACGATTGCCGGTTGTGTAATGTAAGCTGCAAATTTAGTTGCATCATACACACCCCATCTTGTCCAGCTTGTTTGAATTGCATCATTGTAAAGTGTAATCATGTTTTCTGCGGTCCAGCCCAGTGCAGCAGCTTCAGCTCTTGCAAGCTTAACCTGTTCTGCGGCTATTAACACTGTTGGTGAAGTTTCTTTACGTCTGGAGGGCTCCAATATTCTGGACCAGGTAACATTTGCATTGGCAAATATTACTGCATCTGCCCTTGTTAAACCATAAGGGAAGCCAACATTCGAAGAACCAAAAGCATTGATACGCTCATCATTATTGGAAGAGAGTATATCGGTAACAGTTTTGCTTACCGCATAGTCTTTCCTCTGAACTACGGTATAGTAGTTATAAAAAGTATTCTGATAAACACCACCAGGAGGTACCAGGGCTGCATTATCAGCTGCCGCATCTATTACACCACCTGCATCTGCCAGAGCAGCTGCGAATTCTGTTTTGCCTGTTGCGGGATCTACTTTAGACATACGTAATGCTACGAATAAACGTATTGAATTGGCAAATTTTTTCCATTTACCGGTATTACCTGCAAAAAGGATATCGCCTTGAACAGTCAAACCTGCATCAAATTGTACAGAAGCTTCTTTTAATTCCTTCAGCAGATCTTTATAGATCACATCCTGACCATCATAAGCAATAGCTCCTACCCCTTTCAAAGCCTGGGTATAAGGTATATCGCCCCATGAATCAGTCAGGGTCCAGAAATAATAGGCTTTTAAAATACGCGCTATCGCAATTTGGTTTTTGTTTGAGCCGAAATTTGCCGCTGTTCCTGCTGTAGCCGGATCAGAATTATAGTTAATGATGTTTTGAAGATCATAAATAACACCTGAATAAAACCCATCAAAATTGAAGGTTTGTTTTGAATAGCGGGATGCATCCGTATACTGTGTTTCGGCAAAATACTGCGCATATAATCCATTCACAGTTCTGAAACCACCCTGATCCCATACTCCATTATTAAGTCCTGACAGTGCATTCGTAAGCAAAGCAGAAGTAATAGGAGAGGTTGTGGCATTGGGATTATTATTGGTTGTACCATAATCGCCCAGGTGCTTAAAACAGCCCGTAGTGGTAAGCAGGGCAGAGCCCAAGCCAACCATGATAAGGTATTTATTAATTTTTGTTTTCATAATAATAATATTTTAGGATTAGAAAGTAAGTTTCAGGTTAAATCCAATTGAACGTGTACCCGGATACTGTCCATCTTCACCCTGAATACCTGAAATCTCTGATGGATCGAAGTTTTTGGTTTTACTATAAATCAACCAGGGGTTACGTGCAGTAACTGAAAAATTAGCACCCCGTACATATTTAGATATTCCCCAATTCTTTACAGGAAGATTCACACCCAAATTCACTTCTCTAAGTTTAACATAGGTTAAGCTATGAACATACGGTTCAGCTATTTTGTTAAAGTAGAACTGCTGATAATAGGTTTGTGCATCTACATATTTATCAACAGGCGTTTTAAGATCTGTTGAACTTACTCCTGTTACATGCACCCCACCACCTGCACTAACTGCATCACGTACATTTTTTCCTTTATCATTTATATCAGCAGTTGGTTCCATGATACCTGAGAAATTTCCCCACTGTTCAGACAAAGAGAAGAACTGACCACCTACCTGATAATCCAGGTTAAATCCTAAAGTAAATTGCTTATAGGTAAAAGTATTTACCATACCACCATTGGTTCTTGGAACAACTGAACCCCAATGTTTAGTTGCATCCGCTACAAAGTTTCCTGTACTCGGATTGATTACCATTGCCCCATCATCGTTACGCTTGATACCGCCACCAATCAATTGACCCCAATCTGCACCCACTTCCTGGAAAGCACGGGCAAATCGTGTACCGAATGCGCCACCAGCTAACAATGTTTGGCCACCAGCACCAACACCGGGTGCCAATTGTATAACTGGGTTCTTTATCAGGTAACTGTAGTTCAGACTAAGTTGCCAGTTAAAGTCTTTAGTATTTACGGGTGTTGCAGTGATTAAAACTTCAATACCTTCTTTCTTAATTTGTGCAGCGTTAATACGCTTTGAGGTAAACCCACTCACACCACTTTGTGCTACAGATACAGGTTCGCCATTATTGTCTTCATTATAATAGGTAACATTTAACCCTAATTTATTTCTAAAGAAGCGTAAATCAATGCCTGCTTCATAAGTAGTGATTAATGAACCTTTTAAAGACGGGTCTAATAATACGTCAGGCGTAGACATTAAGAAATTGCCTGCCCACTGGTTTGCATTAACTCCATACAGGAAGTTATTAGCATATACACCAATATCCCTTGGTTTTTTACCCCAGCTTCCGAATACTTTACCAAAGCTCAGCCATGGCATTGAATTTTTAGTGAATTCACTGAATACAAATGCGGCTCCAATAGATGGAGATACCAATCTGTTATTACCTGAAGGTAAAGTAGAATACCAGTCACTTCTTACAGCCCATGTTAAGCTTACGAATTTTTTGTATTCCAAATCCCCTGTTGCAAATAACGATTTGGTTTCAGAATAATTTCGTGTATTCGTCAATGTAGGCTGTGCCTTTGAGTTGGATAAGGAATAGAGACCGGGAACATTCAATCCGGTTGCAGTAGAACCTTGCAGGTCATACTGGCGGATAGACAGTTTATTGCCCCCGATAGTTACACTTACATCCAACCCACCGAATTTCTGGTTGTACCCTGATAACAATTCATAGTTATCTTCCTGGTAATTAGTATATCCGGTAGCATAAGAAGCCAGGTCACCCGTTTGTGTGGCACTTGCTGCCAATTCAGACGTGAAGATATTTTCGTAACCGGTTGTTAACTGGTTCCTGCGAACCGTTCCTTTTACGTAAAAATGATTGTTCAATTTATACTTCAAAGAAATATCACCAAATAAACGCTGTCTGTTTTGGGCGTTGCTTGTCTGGTCAAAAGAAGTATAATGGTTATACCAGTAATTAGCTCCGTAAAAGTTAAGTGGATTAGAAGGATCATAACCATCAGGATTAGAGGAAAAATTCCAACTGGCATACGTTCCGATAGGCGTTTTTAACCCGCGAAGTTCCTTCATGATTTTCATGTCGAGGTCTCTATGGAACCAGGAGTTAAAGTTACCTGTTGACCTGTTGGAATATCCATCATTGAAATTACCATTGATCTGCTGAGCTGAGTAAGTAATATTGGTACCAACGGTAAAATGCTCATTTACATCAAATGATGCAGAAGCATTTATATTGTTCCGGTCAGACTGAGTACCTGGCAGAAGCCCTTTAATAAATTGTTTAGTATAAGACAGGCGCATGGTATATCCCTGTCCACTTTTTGAGAGATTGATGTTGTTATTGTTTGTTACACCCGTTCCCCAAAAATCCCTAACATTGTTAGGCATTGGAGAGAATGAAGCAGTTTGAAATGAACGGCTATGACCTGGGATCCATGCATACCAAGGCGCATATTCTGAGCCGTCTAAAGCAGGCCCCCAGCTTGAATCATCTGTATAATCAGGGAATTTTTTACCACTCAATATCTTCCATTCAACAGGATCGCCAGTTTTCCAGGTATAGGTAGTCATATCCGGGTTAGCACCACCACCATATTTATCCTGGTATTTAGGAAGTATATAAACTTTATCGAAAGCAACGCCAGTGTTTATCTCAACACCTAAACCGTTATCTCTATTTTTTTTACGTGTAGTAATTACAATTGCACCATTAGCAGCACGTCCGCCAAAAAGAGCAGTAGCATTGGCTCCTTTTAATACAGTTAAGGCTTCAATATCATCTGGATTGATATCAAAGGAGTTTACGATTGTACCATCTACAACATAAATAGGAGAAACATCTCCGTTTAAAGTTGAGCCTCCACGAATACGCAAAACAGCATCTCTGTCTAAAGCAACCGGAGACTGCCCTCTGAACTGTACGCCAGGAATTTTACCTGCTAACGCATTATTCAAATTAGGCTGACGAATCAGGTTAAGGTTATCTGCTGATATAGTTTGCGCACTGTAAGGTGTGGTACGGGAACTTTTTTTGATTTCAAAAGCAGTCGTAACAACTACCTCTTCTAATGTTTCCTTTTCATTCCTGTCCAGGATAATTGTAACA
>JANXUL010000130.1 GCA_025356235.1 Bacteroidota bacterium | reverse complement strand
GGGTTTCTTTAATCACCTCTTCCTGTAAATGGAGATCGAAATATTCATGGTGACTGATCTCCAGCAGTTCTCCCCGTTCAACACTTGTTAAACCGGTTTCTTCCATCACTTCCCTAACTGAACAATCTTCAATGGTTTCGCTTTCCTCCAGTTTGCCCTTTGGAAGGTCCCATTTGCCGCGGCGGTAAATCAGTAACAATTCCCCTTTTTCATTTAACACCAATCCACCCGCGGCGATCAGTTTATTTTTCCCTTCCATGCATCAAATGTGAATACAATTTCCCGATTTCCTACCGTTTTGCATCACAAAATTCAAAATCAGTTTACATTCGCCGTATGACAAACGAGAAAGCCGTTGCTGAAAAACTATTGCAGGTTGCTGCTGTTAAATTAAGTCCCGAAAAACCGTTTACCTGGGCCAGCGGGTGGAAAAGCCCCATTTACTGCGATAACAGGCGGATATTATCTTTTCCTTTTACACGTGATTTTATCAAAAGTGAACTATGCAATGTAGTGTTTGAACATTTCCCTGAGGCCGAAGTACTGGCAGGTGTGGCAACGGCCGGGATTCCCTGGGGTGCGATGGCTGCTGATCAATTGAAACTGCCTTATATCTATGTACGCCCTAAACCCAAAGAACATGGCTTAGGCAACCAGATCGAAGGATTTTATACCCCCGGGCAAAAAGTTTTGGTTATCGAAGACCTGATCTCAACGGGTAAAAGCAGTTTGCAGGTAGTAGATGTGCTGCGCAATGCCGGTGTGGAAGTGGCAGGCATGGTATCTATCTTCACGTATGGCTTTGCGGTGGCTGATAAGGCATTTGCAGATGCTAAAGTCCCTTATCGCTCCCTTACCAATTATACCCAGCTCATCAGCCTGGCTGTTGAAAAGGGCTTGGTAAGCGCCGATACAGAGCAATTATTATTGCAATGGCGGAACGATCCTGCTAATTGGCAGGGAATTTGAAACAAATACTGAAACAGTGTACATGAAAAAAATATGGATGGCCCTTTTACTCGTATCAGGATCTTTTTTTGGGGCCCATGCCCAGCAACCCAAGTTCCAGTGGCTAACGGTTAAATCGGCTAACCTGAAATGTTGGGAATGTAAGGAAAGGCTGGATAAATACCTGCTCGTAGAAAATAAAGCGAATATGGAAATGGGGATCATGCAGTGGAAGATCAACCTGCTGCAGGGCGAGATCAAATTTCAATATTTGCCCGACAGGACTAATCCGGAAGCCATTAAAGCCGCCCTTAACAATGCCGGTTTCGATGCGGATAATGATAAAGCCGAGCCCGAAGCCTACCAAAAACTCCCCCCCATCTGTAAACGTGCCGAAGAAGGCGGTGGGCCCAAAAAAGGAAAGCCCTGCCATGTTCAGCCCTACTTCAATTAATTTATTCTCTTTTCAACTCCCTTCACAATGTGATCTCAGATTAAATTGAGTTGCACAGCTTTAGTTTAAAACAGGCTTAATTTATGCCTTGCCTCATAATTAAACGGAACGGTTCTGAAAAAGCCTGCCTTACCAACCCTGGTAGTTCCTTTTACATTAATCAGTACCTCCTGGCTAAAAAGCAGATTTAGCCCATTTTTTAACACGGCTTTCATATCTATCAAAATACGGGAAGGGAGGGTAAATTCTGCCATCCGGTTAATGTGCATGAGGGTGTCTAACTGAAATTTTCCCAGGTAGCTGTTATCTACATATACGTCGCAATCCACTTTTCTCAGGTCTACCCCGAAACCGTTCGGGTTGTAATAAACCAGGTCCATGCACAAAACCGTTTTTTCAAAGCCCATGGTTTCGAGCCTGATGTTCTTCACGTCACGATAATCAAAATCCTTGGGTTTGGCACAGGCCGACAATAAGAGCACAAAGAAGGCAAAGGGGAGGGTCTTTTTCAAGATGGGCTATTTGACTGCAAAATAAGGAACCTCGCCGATTTTCAATTTTCCTTGTTTAGATCGTAGCCAGATTTAACTTATATTCGTTACTAAATTTGTTGGCATAAGTAGCATAAAATTGTATTTTTTTAGAAACTAATTATAGTAGTAACAATTTTATCAAGTATTAATATATTAATCAATTAGTTAAAACAGTTTAATTATATATTTTATCAAATATAAATAACTGCTTAATCCATTCAATAACTGTATTTGAGAAATGATCGAAAAAGAGAAAAATAATACGTATTTAATAATTGAAAATCAATACTTTGGAAGTATTAACTACATTTGTACTTTGTTTCAATTTTCAAATATCAAAATTGAACAATATGAAAGCTATCAAAAAATGAGTTTTCGCAACAGGTGCATGGTGGTGGGCAGCAATGGAGTGGTTAATCTGTCGGTGCCTTTGGAAAAGGGCAGGAACCAAAAGCAGCTCATGAAGGATGTCAGAATCAGTTACTCGGGCAACTGGCAGGCACAGCATTTACGAACCATTGAATCCTGTTACAGCCGTTCGCCTTTCTTTGAATTTTACCGGGACGGGGTTTGGACGCTCCTCCAAAAACAAGAGTTATTCCTGCTGGACCTGAACCTGGCCATTTTAGAATGGCTGAAAAAAGTAATGAAATTCCCCGGTACCATCTCACTTACCGAAACCTACCTGAAAGAATATCCCTCCGGAATAGCCGACAGGCGTAATACCATCCTTCCTAAAAATTTTCAGGCATGGCCCATGCCATTTAGGTACACACAGGTTTTTGAGGATAGGGTGGGGTTCCTGCCCAATCTTAGTATTCTTGATCTTTTGTTCTGTTGCGGACCTGAGGCCAGAACCTTGCTAGAAGGCAACATTTTAACTATTTAATACCTCTTAAAAGTTACTGTTGACTATAGAAGCCTTAATTTTAGTGCTTGCGTATATGAGATAAGGATTTGTGAACTGTTAAACCCCCTGACGACTCCCAAATGAAGATTAGATTGCTGTGTTGTTTTCTTATGCTGTTAGGGCATTTTGTGGTGAATGGCCAGGATTTTTCTAATAAGGGGAAGGATTTCTGGATTCCTTACGCAGGTCATATTGATGCCACATCATCCAGGATGGCATTATACATCTCGTCGGATGTAACTACAAGCGGAGAAGTTCAACTAGCCGGAACTATTATTCCTTTCACAGTAACTGCAAATCAGGCTACCACCATACAGATTTCTCCAGTTACTTATAATGTCTATAATTCTCAATCTGATGGCACCAATATAGGTAAGGGAATACATGTTATTTCATTGAAACCTGTTGTTTTGTATGCTCACATTCTAAATGCAGCACGATCTGGGTCTACCCTTGTATTGCCAACTAATGTTTTAGGAAAAGAATACATTGCATTATCCTATAAACAATCACTCAATAATCAAAATACTGCTAAAAGCCAAATTACAGTTGTAGGTGTAGAAAATAATAC